>JBMFVL010000005.1:0-49440 GCA_049966015.1 Thermoplasmata archaeon
GTATATAGGCAAAAAAACAGCAGGAAAAGTTCTATTGCTAGGTGGGATTGTTTTCATAGCAGGAGGAATTTTAGCATTGGCTTATCCTTCAATAACAAATGCAGGCGTTCCTACAGGTATAAACATTCCAAATTTGGATTCCATTAATTTGGGATTTTTAATGGTTATGTTGATATTAGCCATAACACTCCCATCCTACTTTTCAACAGTAAGAGAACTCGATTCCATCAAAAAGAAAAAGAATATAGGGGCTAATGCAAGTTGATTAAATTTATAAATTTTTAGTTTTACATTTTTTATTTTTTGATAACTTATTTTATATGATATTTAACTTTATATATATTATATGCGTTTATTGCTAATATGAAAAACAAATATAGTATTTTGTTAACAATTGCTATTCTTTTATTCAGTATAGTTGCTTTTTCTTTGCCTATGTCTGATGCTAATGGTATCAGACCATATACTTCACCTTCCTTTAATATTTCTCCAAATATGCATACAATTTGGTCTTATACACCTAGTGCTTTTGGAAATGTGAATTATACCGCTGCTGGCGATATGTTTAATGATGGATATATGGGATTTGTTGCATGGAATAGTATCAACACCTCCGCCTATAAGATAGCAGGGATTTCATATAGTGGTAGAGTAATGTGGAATATTACTATACCGTATTTTGTTAATCTTACCATATTTGGAAAGGTCGGATCGTACTCGCAAACTATTTTGGTACAGTCGGGAAATATTATAGGGCCTGGGACGTCCGTACTTGCACTGTACAATGCATATAATGGCAACTTGATATGGATGGACAACATCAGTTTAAGCTCAGGTCAGAGTGTTACAGTTATAACAACTGGTATTAACATTCCTGCGGATTATGGCAATGCGACACTTTTGTTTTTGTCTAGCAATAGAACTTCATCATACTCATCTTCTTTGCTTATTTTTAACAATGTTATTTCACTGGTTAATCCCTCTGATGGTGCTCAATCATGGACAATTTCATATACGACGTACGGTGAGAGCAAGGAAAGCATGCTTTCATCTCTGTTTATCAACCTTATACCTTCAATACCTGGTTTAACACAGGGAGGTTTTGTTTACAGTGAGATGTATCCCTCTATTTCATTGAGTGGAATAGTTGTGAATAGTTATATAGTATCCTATGACATGAATGATAATTTATTGTTCAATATTACTCCTCCTACTGCCAATGCAACTACAGCAACCATTTTGACAGGCATTTCTGTTGGGAATTACCTAGGAGGAAGTACGTATTACATTGCTACCACTTTATTCGATGCTTATTTTAGTGGAGCTTCAATTAAATCTGAATACGGTGCATTGGCAGTGCTTTCAACATCTGGTAGTATTGTACGTACATATGTATATCATAATGGTACATTACCAGTTATAGTACAGTCCCTGGCATACAGGTTTTTCAATCAGTTATATAAAGTACCTCCGACTACACCTATTGGAAAGCTTATTGATTATACAGGTGGGTCAATACCAGATATTGTTTTAGAGAACATTACCATACCTAGCAATATTGCTTCTATGAACGCATATTTATCTGTCTTGGATGTGCAAACAAATAAATTTTTATGGAACAGTTCATTTTCATTTACACCCACTGCAGACCTTGTTGAACAATTATCATTTTCTTTTAATGGGGCATCTATACCAGACATACTTTTAATCCCAGCAACAACAGGGAATATTACTGCATTATCAGGATCGAATGGAGCGATATTATGGAACATAACTCTTTCAGGATTTCTGTATGGACAGCCCTACAATATGATAGCACAGTTTTATCCTTCTTTAATGAATTTGACAAGTTCAGGTATTACTTCTTTCATAACATTATCCTCCACATATACATCTGGAAGTGTTAATCTGAACGTTTATAGTGCATCAACTGGTAAATTGCAATACAGTGTGCCTATTGCAATCTCCATAATTCCTAATTATGCATTCGTTTATCCTTTGGGAGAAGCCTATAACAATTCCTATATGGATTTAGGTGTAGAATTTATAAGCCAGAATTCTACAGGAAGTCAATATTCCTTTTATGGGATTGCAGGTAACAATGGAAGCTACATTTTCAATGGTTCTGCTTCCTTCTCTGCGAAAGGGTATGGAATATATTATGAAAGTGGATATGTCTGGAACCTGTTTTATCCTGGATTGAATGACGGTCAGGTAACAAAGGATGGCAGGATAGATGATGTGTTCTTTTCTACTGGAAACAGTATAGTTGCCTACAATGTGAATCCGTATATTGTACCTTCTAAGCTTTCTGTTTCATTAAAGGCAATACCTACTACAGGGTATGCACCTTTAACCGTGAACTTTACAGCAAGTGTTTCAGGGGGAGCATCTCCTTATAAATATACGTGGTATCCCTTAGGCAATGGGACATCTGGAGCAATAGGGAATAATACTTATTCGTACACATATTTAAGCAATGGTTCATATTACGCAGAAATTAATGTGTCTGATTCTTTATCAAATTATGTATTGGCTTATATACATATAGTAGTTTCAACCAAACAGTCTAATACTACTAGCACTAATTTTTATATGGTTTCTGGATCTGTTGAAAATTCGACAGGGAATACCATATTGGCGACTATAAAAGTGATTAATTTGAATAACAACAACATCGTTAATAGCACATCTACTAATAATTCAGGATATTTCAGTTTTTACCAGAAAAATGGGAACTACGAAATAGAGATTTACTCTGTTGGATATCAAACAGGGTATGTCAACATAACCGTAAATAATAAATCAGTAAACTTGGGGCCTGTAATCCTTAAAAATGTACCTAACACTCCACCTGCCAATACAACAACCAAGGCAAGTACATCAAGCGCATCTAGTTATTTAATGGCAGTAATAATAATAGTAGTAGTAATAGCAGTTGTGATGGTGTTGCTATATGTATTTTTAAGGAAAAAGCGTTAATTTTTTAGCATTTTATTTATTATTTTTATTATTTTGTTTTCGTTGGGCATGCTTATTTTTTCTTTTTTTATATTATAAGGCAGTGGTAAAGATTCATATCCCAATATTTCTGCCTTGAATTCTAGATGATATTTGGATAGCAACGAGGAAATTATATAATTGCCATATGACTGCAAAGAAAGTTCGTCATCAATAATTAGCAATTTTTTGGTTTTTTTAACAGATAATGCAATCGTGTCCAGGTCAAGGGGGTTTAATGAGAGAGGGTTGATTAAATCCGCTTTGATTTTTAATTTTTTTATTGCTTTTAAAGCTACATTAACCATCAAACCGGCACCTACTATAGAGATATCATTGCCTTCTGTAACCAAATCAGCCTTACCGAATTTTATCTTTTTGTTTTCATCCTTGAATTCAATATTATACAGTGATCTATGCTCGAAAATAAAAGAGGGCTTCTTTAAATCATGTGCTATATTGAAAATTTGCTTAAATTCATAAGGATTAGAAGGTATAAACACGAATATATTAGGTATTAAGAATGCGAGTGAATACAACGATGCATTGTGCTGGTAGCCATCACCATTCCCTGAACCATAAGGAACCCTTATGATAACTGGAAGATTTATTTTATCTTTTGAAACGATAGGTAACTGGGATAAATGCATCCATATATTGTCTAAGGCAAGAAAAAGAAAATCGGCATACATTATTTCTACAATGGGATGGAACCCTTCCATCGCCATTCCTATTGCAATGCCTAGAGAAGTATTTTCACCTACCGGGAGATCAATTATCCTGCTTTTACCGTATTTTTCATATAATCCTTTAGAGATATTGAATATTCCACCAGTAGAGAGGTCTTCACCCAGTAATACAGCTCTTTTATCTTTTTTTAAAATTTCATCTAAAGATTCATTAATAGCATTGGATACCGTATTTGACATTGCAACCACTTCATGAACTTTCATTTATTTTTTTATCAATCTCACTTCCAAGACATTTGAATTTAGGTGCCTTTTTTTTCAATATTTCAATGATGTATTCCTTTTTCTTTTCGTTTTTAATTGTTGGAACCATAACTTGCAATAAAAAAGGATTTTTTGTTGATTTTCTTATTTCATATATGCTATCTATATCAATTGAGGAAATTCTCTTGCTGCTGATTCCGTACCATTTTACCATTTTCCATATTTCTTGGTTTGCAATAACATTTGTAGATTTAACAGTTAATACTTTGCCATCAGTAAAGCATACGAACAAAATAGGCAGATTGAATAGAGAGGAAATGTTTAAAGCTTCATGCATAGATCCATTAGAGGCAGTACCTTCACCGAAAAAAACTATAACCTTCCCTTTATTTTTCTTTTTTTTATATGCCATTGCTAATCCTAATGCAATGGATAGGTTGTCACCTATAATTGTTGTTGACATATACCTTTTTTTCAAGGATACAAAATGGTTAATCCCGGAATTTCCATCGTTTATTCCCCCTCTTTCACCTAAAATTTCAAGCATTATACTTTCTTTTGAATATCCTACGCCAATAAGTTGTCCAATCGAATGATGGTACCCCACTACAAAGTCTTTATTTCCTATATCCATACTCAATCCTATATCTGCTATGGATCTTTCGATATTTATGTAAACATGGTTCAGTATACGTTTATCCGGGTAATTTAAAATAGTTTCTTCTAGAGATATAAGATCAATTACTTTTTCATATAAATTTTTGAAAAAGGCTTTTTTATTCATAAACTAAAAATAAAATGTTATAATAAGTGTATGAGGTAATGCGCCATTATTATGGTGATGAACAGTATGGATATTGTGTTTACCACCTTTACCAATGGATTGATTGCAGGACCTGCTGTATCTTTGAAAGCATCTCCAACCACATCACCTACTACTGCTGCTTTATGTGTATCAGATCCTTTACCACCGTATGCACCTTTTTCTACATATTTTTTGCCATTATCCCACGAAGCACCGCTTACAGTCATCAATATTGCAAGTGGGAATCCTCCTATAATTACCCCTAATAATAGCCCTGCCAATCCTTCAGGACCTAACATGAATCCAACAATAAGTGGAGATAAAACAGCTATTAGCCCAGGGATTACAAGTTCTTTCAATGCTCTTTTTGTTACAATATCTACACATTTTCCATATTCTGGTTTATTTTCCCCTGTCATAATACCCTTTATTTCCCTGAATTGCCTTCTTACCTCTTCTACAATTTCAGATGCTGCATTCCCTACAGCACGCATTAAAAATGAAGTAAAGAAAAAGGGCAAGCTTGCACCTATAAATAGGCCTATAAGCACAACAGGATTGTCAATTGATAGATTTACATTCCCAATTTCAAATTTAAATGCTGCAAATAACGATAATGACGCAAGTGCTGCGGATGCTATTGCATATCCTTTTGTCACCGCTTTTGTTGTGTTTCCCACAGCATCTAGTTCATCTGTTACCATCCTTGTGCTTTCAGGCAAACCAGACATTTCTGCTATTCCACCAGCGTTATCAGTTATTGGACCAAAAGCATCTACAGAAATAATAATTCCTGTGAGGGATAGCATAGATGCAGAGGCAATTGCCACTCCATACAGTCCGAACTGAATATTGACACCGTTTGTATTATAGCCTGTAAGGAAAAAGGAAATAAATATTGCTATTACAATAACAATCATAGGCAAAAATGAGGCTTCAAGCCCGTAGGATAATCCTGATATTACATTTGTCCCAGCACCTGTTTTTGAGGATTTTGCAATATCGTCAACTGGCTTGAAACTGGAGGAAGTATATATTTCTGTGAATATTACCATAGCTGCCATTGTAACAATGCCTACCAATGTATCGGCGAATATCATCATGTTTCCAACTGTGTAGTATACCAAAATGTAAAACCCGATGGTAGATGCAATAGCCGTTACTATTACACCTTTATACAAAGCGCCCATAACATAATTAGATTTGCCAAGTCTAACAAAAAACGTACCTATAATTGTAGAAATAATTGCTATTGCCCCTATTCCTATAGGCAAAATAACTCCTTTTTGACCGTATAGATTGTAAACATTTGTTGCTAAATAACCAATCAGCATTGCTGATATTGCTGTAACTACATATGTTTCAAAAAGGTCTGCGCCCATTCCGGCACAGTCACCTACATTGTCACCTACATTGTCTGCTATTACAGCAGGGTTTCTAGGGTCGTCTTCTGGAATCCCTTTCTCTACCTTACCTACAATATCTGCACCTACATCTGCACCTTTGGTATAAATACCCCCACCAACCCTAGCAAACAGACTCATTAAAGATGCACCGAATATATATCCGACCATTTCAACTGGATTTCTAAGCCACACGTAAAATATTGTAATACCCAATAATGCTAAAGATACTATTACTATTCCAGTAACAGTTCCACCTCTGTAAGCTACATCCAAAGCAGCACTTAAGCCGTCTTTAGCTTTATTTGCAGTTTTCAAATTGGCTTTAACGGATATTGACATGCCAACATATCCTGCGAATGCAGAAGAGATTAACCCTGCAATGAACCCAATGGAATAATCAATACCCAGGGCAAAGGCAATTAGTATGGCAATGACAAATCCTACTATACCGATTGTAGTATATTCTCTTTTTAAAAAGGCATATGCTCCTTCTTTTATTGCACTAGCAATTCCTTTCATTTTATCATTGCCATCTTCTTCAGAAAGAAGAAGCCCAATTTGAACTAGTGCGAACAAAAACCCAATTACTGATGCAATAATTCCTGCTAACAAGATAGAATTCATTTTTTCACCTTAAACCATAGCTTTATTTATATTTAACACTTAAAATTTTTGGTTGTTTTTAACTTATTTTACATATACGGCGGGGTGTCTATACCCATTAGTTCTAACCCATTTTTCAATATTATGTTGGTTGATTTTACAAGAGATAATCTTGCTTTTTTCATATCTTCAGATGCATTTAAAACGGGCATTTCATCATAAAATTTGTTGAATATTTCAGCTAAAGAATATACATAACTTGCTAAAAGATTTGGCTTATATGATTCCACAATGTTTAATATAACATCAGGAAATTCGCTGATTTTCCATATAAGCTGTTTTTCAATCGGGTTAAATAACAATCTAGAATATTCCAAAAACACTGTTTCGAAAGTTGTTTTGCTAAGTATGCCGTTTGACCTTACATAGGAATATTGTATAAAAGGCGCACTGTTACCTTCAAAATTAATGGCATCATCTACATTGAAGGATATGCTTTTTTCTGGTTGAATTTTTATAATGTTGTATCTTATTGCACCTGCTCCTAGGATAGGTGCTATATTATTCACCATGTTTTGGTCATATTCCGGTCTTCTTTTTCTTATTTCTTCTTCCGCTTTTTTAACTGCATCTTCATATAAGTTTGAAAGCAAAACAGATGTACCTTTCCTTGTTGCCATTTTTTTCCCCATTATGGTAACAAAAGAGTAGAATATTGTATATAAATTCAATTCTTTTTTTAATATAAATTTTAGAATCGCTTTGATTGATTCGTATTGTGCTTTATGATCTTCTCCAAGAATTGTGATAGATTTGTCAAATTTATTTATTTTATCTATATTGTACGATAGATCTCTCAGTATGTATAAAGATGTCCCATTGGTCCTGGTAACAAATATTTTTTCTTCATTTGTTAAACTAACATATTTGGCATTGTTTTCATATTTTAGCAAATTATTGGATTTTAACAACTCAATAACTTCATCTACTTTTTTGTTTATTATGTAGTCAGACTCCCATACAATTTCATCGAAAGAGATATTTATTGCTTCCAAAGATTTGAGAATATGGTTTAAAATTCCTTGCACTATGGCCCTTAAAGATTTCATTGTTTCCACATCATTTTCTATGAGATTTAATCTATCATCAATCATTGAACTGAAAGATGGATTTTCTTTGTCAAGTGTGCTATATTTTATGTATACATTTACAACATGGTCCAAATTTTCAATATCGTGAATATTCTCTTTTTCTATACCGTATGTGAGTATAGCAATTTGCCTTCCAAGATCATTTACATAATATTGTGTAACTACATCGTAACCTGCAAATTTTATTATCCTTGCTAAGGTATCACCGATTATACTATTTCTTGTTCTACCTATATGGATTGGCCCTGTAGGATTAGCGCTTGTGTGCTCTATTACCACCTTTTTATTGTTTTTAGGGTAGGCTCCATACATTTTGTTTAAAGATATAACTTCTTTTATGACGTTATAATTGAATTCTTTTTCTTCAACAATAAAATTGAGATAGCCATTGGAATATACCGTGTTTTTTATTTCTTCTATTTTTAAGCTTGATAATTCTTTGATTTTATCTTCGTTTAAATGGTATGAAAAAAGAGGTATGGTATATACATATTCATTGTTTCTAAAGGATTTTACTAAATTTGGGTTGGATATTATACTTTTTGCTGTGTAGGATATTTTGCTTGCTATTCTTTGTTGGTAATAGACGTTTTGGGGTTCCATAAATCGCATTATGTGAAATGTTTATAAATAACCTTCAATTGTTTTTTAACGTAAAAGAGATATTTGTTACTTTTTGAAGTATCAGATTAAAAAACATAAAATAGATATTTGCATTGTATATTGTGAGAATGTATGGAAAAGAAAAATGCATTGTTTATAATTGATGATGGATATCAAGAAATTGAATTTTGGTATCCTTATATCAGATTAAAAGAAGAAGGATTCAATGTTATTTCTGCAGGATTAAGCAAAAAAACGTATCATGGACTGTATGGTTACCCTGCGACAGTAGATATGAAGATAGAGGATTGCTCTCCAGAAAATTTCGATGTTGTAATTATTACTGGTGGAAAAAGCAATATAAAAAGATTGGAACAGACGCAGGATATAATAGAATTTGTAAAAAAATTTTATAATATGGGTAGATATATAGCAGCTGTTTACTATGGCATACTTATAATTGCCCATTCTGGCATTGCTTACGGAAAAAGTATAGCTTCTAATAACATGTTAAAATATGAACTATCAGAGTATGGAGTTATTTACTTGGATTCACCTGTTGTAGTGGATGATAAAATTATCACTTCTAGGTCATATGCTGATTTACCTCAGTTCTGTTCTACAATAATATCTTTTATGGGTGGGGTGTAAACTATGGATAAAAAAATGATATTGCGTGTTCAAGAAGCTTTCCCTCAAGACCTCGGGTTAGGGAGGGCAAGAATAAATAATGCTACTAAAAAAGAACTTGACCTTGAGATCGGAGACATAATAGCAATTGAAGGTAAACGTATTACTGCAGCAAGGGTTTTCAGGACACAACTTGAAGACGAGGGAAAAGACATTATTAGATTGGACTCTATTACAAGGAACAACATAAGTGTTTCTATTGACGAAAGGGTTACAATAAGTAAGGCAGATGCAAAGCCTGCAGATGAAATAATACTTACTCCTGTTCTTAAAAGCGGTCATAAAATAAAGTTTGAAGAAGGTTTGTCCACTTTTGTTTTGAGGGTTTTAAATAAGCACCCTATTGTAGAGGATAATATAATTGTTGTACCAGGGATAACACTTATGGGGGGATACCTCCCATTTAAAGTTATTAAAACAAAGCCTTCAGGGATTGTATATATAACAGATAAAACGAATATACAGATAAACCAGGAATTATTGAAAGAACCTATACCCAAGGAACAGCAAGAGAGGGTTTTATATGAAGATATTGGAGGTTTAAAAGAGGAGCTTAAAAGGATTAGGGAAATGGTTGAGCTGCCTTTAAGGCATCCCGAATTATTTGATCGCTTGGGAATAAAATCTCCTAAGGGAGTTCTACTTTATGGCCCTCCTGGCACAGGAAAAACAATGATTGCCAAGGCGGTTGCATATGAATCCAATGCTCATTTTGTGTCTATTCAGGGTCCAGAAATAATGTCACAGTATTACGGGCAAAGTGAGGCAAAGATCAGGGAAATATTTGAGGAAGCAGAAAAAAATGTTCCTTCTATCATATTTATAGACGAAATTGATTCTATCGCACCCAAAAGGGACGAGACTCATGGTGAAGTAGAACGTAGGGTAGTGGCACAGTTGTTAACCTTAATGGATGGGCTTAAATCTCGGGGGAACGTAATAGTTATAGGTGCCACCAATAGAGAAGACTCAATCGATCCAGCTTTAAGAAGACCTGGTAGGTTTGACAGGGAAATAGAGATTGGAGTCCCTAGTAAAGCTGACAGATTGGATATACTGAAGGTTCATACTAGGTTTATGCCAATCGGGTTATCTAACAGTGGTAATAACAATATGGAAGAAGTAGATAAAGAAAAGAATCGTATTTTAGAAAGGCTTAGCGAAATGACTGTTGGTTTCGTTGGTGCAGATTTAGCTGCATTATGTAGAGAAGCCGCTATGAAAACATTACGAAGATACCTTCCTTCTATAGATTTAGAAAAGCCAATACCTCAATCTTTACTTAATACAATGGTTGTTACAGAAGAGGATTTTTACGAAGCATTAAAAGAAATTGAACCGAGTAGTTTAAGGGAAGTTTCTATAGACGTTCCCAATGTAAAATGGGAAGATATAGGGGGTCTAGAAGAAGCTAAAAGGGACATTAAAGAATCAATAGAGATGCCTATAAAAAATCCAGAAATTTTCAAAGAACTTGGAATTGATCCTGTCAAAGGTATCCTTTTATATGGCCCTCCTGGCACAGGAAAAACAATGATTGCCAAGGCCATAGCAACAGAAAGTGGTGCTAATTTTGTTTCTATAAAAGGACCAGAAATTCTTTCTAAATGGATGGGTGATAGCGAAAAAGCTATAAGGCAGTTATTTAAAAAAGCCAAACAGGCTTCACCTTCAATAATCTTCATAGACGAGATTGATTCCATTGCTTCTAAAAGGAGGGGGGAAGGTAATGAAGGAAGGAATATGGATAGCATTGTCAATCAAATACTTACAAGCATGGACGGAATTGAAAATATGGAAAATGTTTTCGTGCTTGCTGCAACTAACAGACCAGATATTATAGATGAATCTCTTTTAAGAAACGGTAGGTTTGATAAGCTTATTTATATTCCACCTCCAGACAGAAAAAGCAGAATGGAAATATTGAAACTACATACAGCTAAAATGCATTTGGCTAATGATGTATCCATGGAAGGTTTAGCAGATCAAATGGAGAACTACGTAGGTGCAGATATCAAGTCCGTTTGCAGGGAAGCAGCGATTGTAGCTTTCAGGAATGGGGCTCAAAAGGTAAGCATGGATCACTTTAAGAGAGCCATAGCAAGTGTCCATCCAACGATGAATGATAGATTAAAAGATTTTTACGAACAGTTCAGGAAAAATATTAACACTACCCCTACTAGGAAACAGGAACCTCATTACTATAGTTAGTTACAAAAAATTTATTTATGGATACTTTATAGTGAGCTTTGAAGTAAGTGATTAAAATATGGATGGTTCAGAAGTTGAAACCTTGCCTTTAGGGGTTGGCAAAGTAAACCTTTTAAATATTAAAGATTTGGAAAAAAAGGCAAATATGCTGAGGAGATATATCATTAAGATGATATATCTGGCTAATTCAGGACATCCAGGGGGTTCCCTTTCTATTGCAGACATTATAACTGCGCTGTATTTTAGGATATTAAAGCATGATCCTCATAATCCTACCTGGGCTGAAAGGGATAGATTAATCATGAGTAAGGGTCATGCCGTTCCAGCACAGTATGCTGCCCTTGCGCTGTCCGGATATTTTCCTGTTTCTTGGCTATGGTCATTGAGAAAGATTGATAGCCCTTTGCAAGGGCATCCTTCATATGGAAAAGTGCCAGGTATAGAGGCATCTACCGGGTCTTTGGGGCAGGGTATATCAATCGCAGTAGGTATGGCATTATCTCTAAAATTGAGGAATGTTACGAACAAAACATATGTAATTCTAGGGGATGGAGAATTACAATCTGGAGAAGTGTGGGAAGCTGCTATGTCCGCTTCTCATTTTAAATTAGGAAATCTTGTTGCTATATTAGACAGGAATGGAATACAGATAGATGGATTTACAGAAGATATTATGAGATTGGAACCGTTGGTAGATAAATGGAAATCTTTTGGGTGGAGAGTGTACACGATAGATGGGAATAATATGGGGCAGGTTGTGTCTACGCTGGAACATTTGCCTTTCAACAGTGAATCTCCTAATATAGTTATAGCAAAGACAACAAAGGGCAAAGGTGTTTCTTTCATGGAAAACAAAAGCCATTACCATGGAACACCACCTTCTAAGGAGGAGTATGAAATAGCTATGCGTGAACTAGGTGGTGATGTTGAATGAATAGCAAAGCTAGCATAAGGAATGCCTATGGTAACGCACTTTTAGCACTAGGAGCAACACGAGAGGATATGGTTGTATTAGATGCAGATTTGTCTACTTCAACAAAAACTTCAATGTTTGCAAAGAAATATCCTGAACGATTTTTTAACATAGGTATTGCTGAGCAAAATATGATGGGCATTGCAGCTGGTATGGCTCTTGATGGGAGGATCGTTTTTGCCAGTACATTTGCGGTATTCGGTGCAGGGAGGGCATATGACCAGGTAAGACAATCCATTGCATATCCTAAATTAAATGTTAAGATTGTTGTAACACATGGTGGTATTACCGTAGGAGGAGATGGAGCTTCTCACCAGATGATTGAAGACATTGGATTGATGTATGGATTACCCAACATGAATATTTTAGTCCCTGTGGATGCCAATGAAACTTACAATGCCATCTTGTCGATTGCAGATATCAACGGACCATTTTACGTCAGGCTAACCAGAATGGATCCATATTTACTAACAGAAAGTACTACAAAATTTGATTTGATGGATGTTCCATTGCTCAGAGAAGGTGATGATATCGCTATCGTATCAACAGGGCATGTTGCATCAAGAGCATTAGAAGCTGCTGAAATTTTAAAAAAAGAAGGAGTTAGCACAGCGGTTTATAATTTACATACAATAAAACCTTTGAACAAAACTAAAATTATAGAGATTGCCAAAAAATACGGTGCTATTGTAACTGTAGAGGAACATAATGTCAATACTGGTATTGGTTCTGTAATTTCTGGTATTTTAGCAGAGGAATACCCTGCTTATGTTATTAAAACAGGAATCCATGACGTTTTTGGAGAATCAGGGGAACCAGATAAATTACTGGATAAATATGGTATATCAATCAAAGATATTGTTAATGCAGTTAAAAAAGCTATTGAAAAGAGGGATAAAAAATGAAGTTTTTTATAGATACAGCAAATTTAGAGGAAATAAAAAAAGCTGTTGAATATGGCTTAGTAGATGGCGTTACTACAAACCCAACATTGCTATCAAAGGAGACTATGTCATACAGAGAGATTTTGAAGGAGATTACCAGAATAGTTAAAGGTCCTGTAAGTGCAGAAGTTGTTTCTACAGAATTTGAAGGCATGATGAAAGAGGCCGAGGATCTCTCTTCAATTGCACCCAACATAAACATAAAGGTACCTATGACGCTGGAAGGTTTGAAGTTAACTAAGAAATTGGTAGAAAAGGGTATCAAGGTTAATATGACACTGGTGTTTTCACCTACCCAGGCACTTTTAGCTGCTAAAGTAGGTGCTTCCTTCGTTAGCCCATTTGTTGGAAGGCTTGATGATGTTTCTTTTTATGGTATGGATATTGTTGAACAGATCATTCAAATATATGACAACTACGGGTATGAAACAGAGATTATTGTTGCTAGCATAAGGCACCCAGTTCATGTCTTGGATGCTGCACTTGCTGGTGCACATATAGCTACAATGCCTTTTGAAGTTATGCAGAAGTTAGTAAAGCATCCTTTGACTGATGTAGGAATAGAAAGATTTTTAAATGATTGGAAAAAAGTTAAAAAGTAATGGGAAAACATTGTATATCAAAAAAGTATAGAAACATAACATGAGTATACTACAGAACAAGGATAAGAAAGTGCTAACTGCACAGGATTTAATCGATGATAAATACGTACCTCAGACAGCAAAAGAGGCACTTGGTACAAATATATTGTCTATATACAATAGATACAGGACTTCAGGTTTTTCGAAAGAAGAATCTCTTGCTAAACTGTTTCCTGACGTCGTATTATCGGAGGAAGTATTGGAGAGCATTGTGACAGGGATTCTGTCAGGAAATCATCTGCTCTTTTTTGGTCCACCCGGTTCAGGAAAAACGCTTGTTGCTAAATCAATCTGGAAATTGTTTCCAAAAGAAGTTCATGCCGTTGCAGATTGCCCTGTTCAAGATGACCCTATGAGTCTTGTAGATGAAAAATTTTGGAAAATTGCTCCACCATGCCCTTTTTGTAAAAACAAATACGGCAACGCCGAAGGAATTGATTTCCATCCTGATTTGGTTGATCCTGAAAATGTTCCTGTCAAAAAGATTACTCTTAAGGAAGGATTGGGGTTTGCACGTATCCAGGGTAGTTCAGAGGTATTTCCTGATCATTTAACAGGGCAGATTAACTTACATAAACTTGAAAAGGTAGGGGACCCGAATAACCCATTGGTTTTAGAACCTGGAAAGTTATTGCAAGCTAACCGGGGAATATTGGTTATAGATGAAATTGGAAAACTACCATACGGTACGCAAAACGTAATGTTGCAGGCCTTGGAGGAAGGCATTGTTACACCCTCAAAATCCAGGGAAACATTCCCTGCAATGTTTTTTGCAGTTACCACTTCTAACATTGAAGACCTTGACAATATTAACCAACCTTTAATTGATAGGTTTTCCAACATATACATTGATTTCCCTCAAGTACACTATATGAATATGTCGATTATCAACGTAAATATACTCAACAGAAAAACTAGAAATGGGCCTATGTTGATTAAAGAAATTTCATCACTGGTTGTAGAAGATTGGAGGAAAAAGTATTCGACGCATCCTGAACTTGAAGAAATTTGCTCTAACCGTACGCTTTCAGATATTGTTGATAGGGTTATATCATACAGCATAATAAACAATGGAGGTTTGCTTCCAGATAGGAAGAATATTTATGAAGGTGTAATGGACGCATTAAAAACCAGGATCAGGGCAAGGTCTATTATGAGCTATAACGAGAGTGTACAAACATTGGAGCAATATTTGAAGAATAACATGGAAAATATTATTGCTATTGCTGCTAAAAGGGTATGGTGTGATTACTTTACCAATTCACTAAAATCTAACAAAGAAGAAGGAGATAGTACAATAGCTGAAGTTAACAGGATTGTAAATGATACTACTTTGCAGGATGAAATCAAAAAATCAAAGGATAAGTTTCCAAGAATACGAGCTTTGGGGGAGTACCTAAAAAACATGGATCATCTGGATATTGATCCGGCATTCTACGGTATTTGGTTTGCAAAATACATAAAAGGATTGGAAGAAAAGTGTGATTAATAAATGGGTAGTGATTTACTCGATTGCACCAACATAGAACCTATAACAAAATGGGATCTTTTGAGTTCTTCAAATATAGATCGGATTTTAGAAGAACTAAGTTATACTAGAACCAAAGATTTGAAAAAAATTGTGAACAATATACAGAAAGAAGATACAGAATTTTCCCATCGTATTGAAGAGTATAGAAAAATAATAAAAAAGGAAATAGATAGCAGGCTTAATATCATAGATACAAGATATGATAATGAGAAAAAAGCTATAGAAGAACAATATAGTAATACATTTAATAAATACCATAAACAAAAAGAAAAATTAGAAGGTTTTTACGAAAATGTTAATTTGGCAGATTTGTCAAGGATTTTAGGGCAACAAGAAGTACTTTCATTTATTTTACCTGATAAACAAGAGAGAAGGCATTTAAGCATATGGACCAGGATTAAACTTTTTTTGATAGGGGTATTCAACAAAATAATTGGTTTATTTAAATTGAAAAAAAAGGATAAAAAATCAAAAAATAAAGATATTATCATCCTAAAACAGTTAGGAATGAGTTATGACGACATGTTTAGTATTGCAATAGGTGACAATTCCTTTGGAAATGAGATTTTATCTAAAATTGCAGAAGAAAGAAACATCCCAAAACTTCAATTAGATAATGAAAGGAAAATTAAAAGTAGCCAATACAAAAAACTTGTGGATAATTACCTTAAAAACAGGCTCAATGAAATTGATCCTAAAGAAGTTAACATTAAAGTCAAAAAGAAGATTAAAAAAGAGGTTGCCAAATTTAAGGAAAAAGAGAAAAAATTAATGGATGAAAAAAAGGAGAAAATAGAGGAGAAAGAGAAGGAAAAGGGACTAGAAAAAGAGAAAGTGTTGGAACAGGAAACAAACAAAGAACCAGAAAAAATTGTATCCAAAATTGTTTCTGAAATGGAGGAAAGAGGGTTTATAAAGCCAACAAAGGAAGCTTTTTCTGTTACCTCTGCCTTTATAGATAGATTGTCAAAAATAATTTTTGAAGAGGAAATGAAAAAGCTTTATGAAAATTACAAGATAACACCCTCATATGCTAGTATACAGACAGGGGTATATGAAAGGAGAAAATTGAAAAAAGGAGAGGAAGCAAACAAACTCGATGTTGTGAATTCTTTGATTGAAAGCCGGATGTATCTTGAGAAAAATATAGATGAAGATCACTCTTATATTTACTATGAGATCGGTGAACAGGAAAGGCATGTTGTATTAGCTTTCGATAAAAGTGGTAGCATGGATGAAAATAACAAACTCTACGCAGCCAAAAGGGCATTGACCGCTTTGTACGTAGCGATTAAAAAGCATGACCCTAAAACAGTTATCGATATCATTGCATTTGATAGCAAAATAAAGATTATGGATTTTTATACAATGTGGGAAGCGGAGGCAGGGGAATTTACAAATACTGGAGAAGCCCTTTTTGCATCTTATAAGCTATTGGGCAACAAAAAAACAACAAAGAAGGAGATTTATTTAATAACAGATGGTCTTCCAGAAGCATACACTACTAATTCTGGGAAAATAAAAGCAGGGGACCTTAACAGAAGCATGGAATATGCACTTGCAGCTGCAAAAGCCATTGGTAAAAGCAGGGATATTAAAGTCACTATTATATTACTTAAATCTACTGATACTAGATACGAGAAAGCTGCCAAGGAAATTGCCAACCAGTGTAACGGAAAGCTTATTATAACTGAGCCAAATAGCCTTGCGGTAACACTATTAAAAGAAAATTATGGATTCAGTTAAATATACATTTTATAATATAAATATAAAATTTTTAAAAAGTTAGCCATTGTATTAAATTTAAGTTGATAGTATCGAATACAGGTCAATATTATCATCCTTTCTCAATGGTTGCTTTGCTATTGGTTTATCTGGCATATAGTTTTTGTTAGTATTATAAGATTTCTTGTTTTCATCAATATAGAAAATTCCAGTATAGACATGATCAAAATCTGCAGCCTTGCTTAATGCAAATTGTTTGTTATGTGGATCATAGTCTGGTAGAGTATTTAGTTTTATTATATTTTGCCTGTACCAGTCATATGTATTAATGTGGTTATATGTCACACATGGAGACAAAACATTTACATGTGCAAACCCATCATAATTCAATGCCTGTTTAAAGATATCAACCATTTCTTTTATATCTCCTGCAAATGCCTGGGATACAAAAACCCCACCGGATGACAGAGACAACAATAATGGATGAACTGGTTCTATTTCTGGTCCATATGGAGTGGTTTTGGTTTTAAACGATGGATCACTTGTAGGAGATGTCTGCCCTTTGGTTAACCCATATACGTGATTATCAGTAGAAATATAAACAATTCTAACGTTTCTTCTTACAGCATGTATGAAATGGCTTAACCCTATGCTAAACCCATCTCCATCTCCACCTATACCTACAACCGTTAAATCGCTATTGGATAATTTTGCACCGATAGCAACAGGAAGCAACCTTCCGTGAACACCGTGAAAGCCATAGGACATTGTTGCAGATGAAAACTTACCTGAACAACCTATTCCAGAAACTATTAAAATATCTTCCTGCTTGAGATTGAGGTCTGCAAACGTTTGGTGCAATGCCCTCAATATTCCGAAATAACCACAACCAGGACACCAAACAGGTTTAGTTTTTGCGTAATCATTGACTTTCATTTTCTGATCACCTCATTTACTTTATTAAGCAATTCGAGGGGCTTGAAGGGAGTACCGTCATATTTAGTAATGCTTTCTAAACTTCCATGATAATACATTTTTATCAAATGCTTAAGCTGCTCAAATTGATTGTTCTCAATTACTATATTATACTTGCTACCTTTAAGGGTTTCATTTATAAAGTTATCTGGAAATGGCCATATATGGCTTAAATCTACATAAGCCACTTTATGGCCTTTCTTTTTTAACATTTCCATAACTTCCATTGAAGGACCTATTGTAGAACAAAAACCAATCAAAGTTATTTCGCTATCTTTATCACCATATTTGGTGTTTTTGTATTCCATTTCTTTTTTAGCTGTTAGATATTTTCTCATCCTTTTGTCCATCATTTTAACCCTTACCTCTGGTTTTTCTGTTATACTTCCTTCTTCGTTATGCTCATCACCTGTAGCTAAAAACAGCCCATTTTTCTGGGATGGAACAGTCCTGATAGAAATTCCATCTTCTGTAAAACCATATCTTTTGAAAAGCATGGAGGTATTTTTACTGAGCATTTCTTCACTTGCCATTTTGCCTCTATCTATAGGTATAATTTTCATTTGAGAAATATCTACACTTCTTTTACTTGTTAAAAGATCTTGGTCTAATAACAAAATAACAGGTGTTTGATATTTATCTGCGTAATTAAACGCTTCTTGTATCCTAAGGAAAGAGTTTTCAGGTGTACTTGCAGCCAGAACGATTCTATTGCCATCTCCATGACTTGAGAATATTGCCTGCCATAAATCACTATCTTCATGCTTTGTAGGCATACCTGTACTTGGTCCTGCTCTTTGAACATCAATGATAACTGCAGGAGTTTCAGTTATACTGGCAAGACCTATTGTTTCTGTCATAAGATCCAGTCCTGGACCAGATGTAGCAGTCATTGCCCTTGCCCCGGTAAAAGAACTCCCAAGAACCATGTTAATTGCGGCCAACTCATCTTCAGCTTGCACAACAGTACCACCCCAACTTTTCATTCTAGGAACAAGCCATTCCATAATTTCAGTTGCTGGAGTAATGGGATAACCTGAATAAAATTTACATCCTGCTATCAGTGCACCTAATCCAACAGCATCTGCCGCTGCTACAATAGCCAATTTTCCTTTTGTAGAACCTAATGTAGGTTTGTTTATACCACTTTTAGTATCAAGATTTTCTTTTACATATTTTATTCCTTCTTTAATGGCTTGTATATTGCTTGATACAACTGCTTCACCTTTTTTGCCAAACCTTTCTTTTACACCGTTTATAAGAATTTCTTCTGGCACTTCTAATATTGCTATTGTTACCCCTAAAGAGACCATGTTCTTCATAATAGGGTTGCCTATTTTTGCTGCTATATCTGACAAAGGAACAGGAAATATTTTCATATTTTTTTTATCTTTAATCGATAATTCAAAAGAAGAACTATTGTATACTATAATTGAATTATCTTTTAATTCACTAAGTGTATTATCGATAGATTCCTGATCAAATGCCACAACAAAATCCACGTAATCATGCTTGCAATATATGGTTTCGGTTCCAAACCTTACTTCATATGATGTATAACCACCCCTTATCCTTGATGGAAATTCCCTGTGTGTAAACACATTAAAACCATGTAAAGCTAGTGAACTTGCCATCAGATCACCAGATGTATCAATACCTTCTCCAGCCTGCCCGCCAATTTTCCAATTATAATCATTATTACCCATTTTTTCACCCCATAACCGATGTGTGAAGCATAGAACCACTAATTTAATACACTAACATAAACCTTGCTATTAATTTTGGTATTTACTTACATATGTAATTACTGCATAATAAGTAAATACCTTCATTATAACATATATTGTATAGGTATATTAAGTTTTGATCTAAAAAACAGGTATCCATATCTCATTCCTGAAGGGAGGAATTTTATAGATTCACCCAACCCCTAACACTATCTATAATTTTTGATATAGAAATAATTAAAAGAAGATACTATATTATAAAGTACGGATGAGCGATAATAATATTGATAATGAGGTTATGGACGACGTTAAACTCACTGCTGGTGAAAAGATACTTATTTATTTGTATGATTATATTAAATATAGGAACAGTTTTGAGGTACCATTTGAGGTTACCCAGGATGGAATAGCACAAAATACAGGGATCAACAGAAGCCATATACCTAGATCAGTAAAGAAATTTATAGACAAAAATTATATAGAAGAAGTAAGCGCCCATGTGAAGGGGATGGGTAGAAGAAGAAAGGTTTACTTTTTAACTCCTTCTGGTATAGAATACGCCAAAAAAATAAGGGAGAACATATCTAATTTGAATTGGATTGTATCCAAGAAAGAATCTAAACCAACAGATGTATCGATTTCATTAGAAGAAGGTGAAATGTACCTTTCTAAGAATACCAACGTAGAAAATATTATTAATATATACAACGAGAAAGTTGAAAAGGGTTTCAGGGGTCTTATAATATCAAGAAAACCTGTTAGTGATATTGAAAACCTTGTGAGTAAGGGAACCATACTTTGTTTAACAAGCATTAAAGGTGAAAACAATGTACCACCAGATAAGATTGCAGAAATAATTAAAAAGATAGATGGGGTAATTAACCATAATGAAAAGGGCATTATTATACTGGATGGAATAGAATACGTCTTTAGGGTTAATAGCAAAGATGAAAGCATACGTTTCCTTGATTACTTGCACGACAAAATAAACGCATCTAAAGGGTTGTTGGTAATAACCAACAACGAACCTATTTATGATATGGAAATTGCAACCATATTGCAAAAATATACGACACCTATATCTTACACTCAATCCAAAGGTATAAAGCAACTTGAGAATTATCTTACTAAAAACATTTTATTTTCATCTAGAGTCCCTGACAAACCCAATTTGCTTATAGGGAGGGATAAGCAAATAAAGGATATATGTGCTTTTATTGATAACAATGAGACGTTTATCATAGAATTATATGGTATTCCTAAATCAGGTAAAACCAGTATAGGGAGTGAAGTTGCCCATCTTTACAAGAACAAGAAAAATATTTTGTGGATTAATATCTATCCATGGTCAGGGATAAGGGGATTTTTGACAAATTTCGGTGATTTTTTATCTAGCCTTAAAAGAGACTCTTTGAGAAACGTTTTAATTAAAAAAGATTTCGATATTGACGACGCATTGAAGGTGCTTGTAAGGGATTTGGGAGATTTGAGTCTGATAATATTCATTGATGATTACCATAATGCTCATGAAGATTTTAAGTTTCTGTTATCTTTTTTCATGGATTCTTTTTTCGGCAATGTAAAAATTGTATTAATGTCTAGAGATAGGATTAATTTTTCATTTTTGAGGAATTTCCCTAATAGAGCGATTGAAGAGATATGCGTAGATGAAATAGATTATGATAGTTATATTGAACTTGCCAAAAAGTTAAAATTTAATGAAAAAACGGCTATAGAAATAGCCAATCATGTTGGGAGATATCCTTTTATTTTATTTGATACATATCCTAGTGATGAACATTTTTTAATTGGGAGTAAATCCTATTCTTTTGTCCATGACAATCTGTATCTACCATTGTCAACTGAAGAAAAAAACATTCTCAAACAGCTAGCAATTTATAGGGTTCCTGTACCTTCTAGTTTCATAGATGTATCTTCAACATCGGAAGCATTGTACAATCTGGTAAAGAAGAGTTTTGTTAAAATCATAGATAATAAATATAGTGTAAACAAGCTTATGCAGAGTTTTATAATGGATACCATGAATAAAGATTTGTTAAACAACCACGAAAAAGCTGTTAAAAATTACCTGAATTATGGCAATGTGGAAGATAATATAGGAGAGATAATATGGCATTTAAAAATGTATGGAAATGAAGAGATGTTTGTAAGAACCATTTTATCATTGGTAGATATGGGGTTTGTTGATAAATGTACTAAAATTTTGGAAAAGGATGCCACCAACAATTACCAAAAATTAATATTATCATGGCTAAATGGAGTTTCTTTCAGGGATTATTACACCATTTTGCTAGATAGCATGCCTTGGGATGATATTAAAAGTACTTACATAATACCTATTTTTGTTGACCTTTTTTGGTTTATGATAGTAGATGGTAAAATTGAAGAAATAGAGAATTTGATAAAAGAAATAGAAAAAAACATTTACATATCAGAGGTGGTTAGAGGCGTTATTAAAATATTCCCTCAGATTTTTTATAAAAAATTATCTGCTGTCTATACAGACCTTGAGAATTTGTCATATACACTGGATGCCATTAAAAACAAAATCAACAAAGAAGATTATCTTAATATAAACCTATGGATCAAAATAGAATCTTGGCTTATCAACACATTCTCTGGAAAGGTTAGTGAAGCAGATGTTCAATATCGGTCCATTATGAATTCATTGAATAACATAGATGGTAAATATGTAATGAAACAGATCAAATTATATGAATACATTGCCAATATTGTCTATTTCAAATACGACAAAAATAATTCATCTTACGATTCATTGATAAACACATATAACAGATATAAGCTGAAGCATTTTTCTAGTGATATCAAAAATTTAGCTTTTTACAATAAAGATTTTGAAGAAGATCCTCACCATAAAAACACACCGTTTTATAAGGCGATTATGCATTTGCATAGATTTAACCTTTACATGGAAAAACATCTATACGAGAAAGCTGAAAAAGAAATAAAAGAAGCCATAGCAATATTTTCGGATATGAAACTTGTGATTTTTACTGGATGGAGCCTTTTGATGATGGGGGAACTGTTCATGAAAGAAGGCAAGATTGCTAATGCAGAAGAAAGCTTCAATTATTCTAAAAATATTTTAATGGATCACGGTTGTTATCAATACTACAACATTGTAAGATACATACTTACACGGAAAAAATAAATGTTCATCTAAAATTTTTGTACATCATTGATGGCAATGGTTTGTTGCTGATAGTATTGTATTTAGCACTCTTTTTTTTATTGTATGGTATAACATCGCTAGAGCTTATGGAAAAAAATATTAGCTGCCCGATGGGCATATACTTATAAATTTTTACTTTGAGCTTCACAGACAATTCTAGTGTCCAGTAATTGCAAAAACCGATATCACCTTTTCCTGCTGTAGCATGTATGTCTATGCCTAACCTTCCAATGCTACTTTTTCCTTCTAAAAACGGTACTGCACTATGTGTTTCAGTATATTCTTCTGTTACACCAAGATAAAACATAGAAGGTTCTAACACATATCCATCATCTGGTATTTCAATATATCTTATTTTGTTTTCTTTTTTTGCATCCAAGATTGGCTCTTCGTATACAGCCAGCCATGGCCCTAAATGAACATCATAGGAATTGCTTCCCAATGAGGACACTCTAAAAGGTTCTATTACGATATTCTTTTTTTTTATTTCCTCTAATATTTCTTTGGCAGATAATATCAATCAATCACCCTGTTGTTTTTTTCTTTGCTTTTTATTTTTTTGGAGTTCTTTAACTTCCATCAACTTTTTTTCCAAGTCATCCTTAAATGAGTTATCATCAGTAAAGCTATTACTGTGTAGGGCTTCTATTTCATCTATAGATTTTTGTTCATCACTAATATTGAGTTCTTTGTTAGCTTCTATCAATTCTTTTTTTAGTTGATCAATGGTCATAGTTTTTATGTTTTCATCATTAACATTTAATTCTTCATTAAAATCCGTGGGTGGTTTTTGATCTTCACTTTTTTGTGATTCTACATTTTCTTTTTGTTCGTTATTAACTGGCATATTGGTAGAATCTAATAATGGTGTTATTTCTTTACCATCTGTAGATTCGCTTTTGGGTTCCTCGGTACTCTCACTCACCTTTGGCTCCTCGGTACTCTCACTCGCCTTTGGTTCCTCGGTACTCTCACTCACCTTTGTTACAATATCTGTATCATTATTAGTTGCTAAATTAGCACTTTGTATTTGTGGTGCATTAGAACCTTCATGAGACGGTAATTGTGTAGCACCAATATTTGTTTCATTACCATTTTGGATAGGAGATATGGTTTGTGCTTCTCCTGTTGTTTTATCACTTGTTGTTGGAGCATTTTCAATATTTTTTCCTGGTTCTATTACAGTAGATTCACTAACTGTTTGTAAACTTGATGCAGCAATGTTAGTAGTAGGAGTAGGTGTTTCCTCTCTGATGATCTGTGGTTTAAGATGTAAACGTGTATCATCTTTTTCAGTTTGAATTTGTTGATCTTTATCTTTATTTGATTTTTCATCGGTTTCTTCTTTACTCTTTTTGGTTTTTTGCTTATAATATAATCCACTTATGAGTGCGATGAGTATAACTAATATTATTATTATTAAAATAGGTATAGTATAAATAGATGTGTTTGTACCAGTATTTGTTAATGAACTTGATGCTGATTGTGGGTATATTATTATTTTATTAGTAACCATTGTTGAATTATAGCCATTTTTAGATACATATATGTTTATGGAAACTGTAGATGGATTTATAACCTTTGCAAATTGAAAAGATATATTGGCATATCCATACTGGTTGGTACGTACTGTATAATTATTATTTGGCAATGAAATTATATTTGTAGGCGTATATTGAATTCTGACAGTAGCATTGGATATAGGTGTGTTAGTTAATGTGTTATAAATATACACCACCAGTTTGGATGTTGACAAAGAATAAAGAGTACTGCTTTCCCATGTAGAGGTTATACCAATATTTTTTGGCAAAGATGAGGAGGATGAATTGTATATGTATATTGGTAATACTCTATTCATTGTATAGAACCCTGCTTTTGAAACTTTTATGGTTATCAGTTCAACTACCATCTGGGAGGAAGAGTTTGATACAAAGGTAACGCGGGCTGTTCCGTTATAGGGATAAATATAAGTTGCACTTAAGTAACCAATGGTTTTATTAGAAAGTGTTAATGATAAATAGGCATTTGTTAAAAATGTATTGTTGTATGTTGCATTGATATAGATGCTTTCTTTGCTGTTATAATGCATTCCTGTTGAGGCATTTATTGATAAGTTAAACTGCTTTAGCTGTGCGAATTGTATATAAATGGAGGTGCTATTAAAAGAAGGTATAAAGCCATTATACGTTGCTGTTGCGAATATTGTTTCTACTTGATTAGAACTAGCATTTTTATTAAAGGTTAAATTGACGGTATAAATGCCATTGGAAGACATTCCATTTGTTGAAGAAAGAGCAGCAATGGAAGGATTTGATAAGTAAAGGCTTATTAGTGCTCCATTAATAGGTGCATTGTTGCTTTGGTTATAAACATTTATTGTAATTGTAATTGGGGAAAGGTTTGCTGATGATTCTATTTGTTTGTTAGAGATCATAGACATACTCATAGGATAAACTGTTATTTTAGAAGGCATTATTGTTATGGTTTCAAAAACAGTGCTGTTTCCATATCCGTTTTCACTTGCAGTTATTATTACCCCTTCAACAACAGGAACATTTGTAGTGTTGGCAGTAAATATATAATTATTGGAAGAATTTGTTAGCCATCCATACGTTGTGTTAGTAAGTTGTATAAATATATTTGCACTGGTTTTGGTATTGGAAGAAGTATAAACATTAACAGTAAAAGATTGCTTGTTCGTTTTGTTAAGATATATAATACCAGGCAAGCCACTTGCATTTATCGACAAGCTTGATACGAGTATGTTTACATATCCTATAACAGTAGTGGTATTAAATCCATATCCTTTCGCAGTTATCTTAACTTTGTCCAGTGTATTGTTGTAAATTACATGTGGCAAAGTTAATTTGAAAGAATAGGTATGATTTGAATTTTCAACTGTAGTGTTAAGTACACCTGCAAAATAGCCTATTGGTTGTGCTATTACCTGTACTTTCATACCATTGTTATTTGATATTGTTCCATTAATATATGCAACCCCTTGGCTTGCGTATATCGCAGTATTGCTAACATTCATATTCAATTGATTGCCTATAAGTTTAATTCCACTATAGAAGGATACATTGGCAAAATTACTTTTGCTTATATTGATGAACGCCCATTCAATTATAGAATTGTAGAAACTGTAGTTCCCTTTTATAGTAAATGTTGCTTCTCCTGAATTATTTGTGGTTAGTACTATGCTGTTGGTTCCGGTATTTTTGCTAAAGCTGTATATTTCAGCAATAGTGCCATTGGTCAAGGATACATACACACTTGCACCTTTAACAACAGTTGAATTGATTCCATCTATAGCTTTAACTGTTATATTGGCAAAAGTGGTTTGGGAATAATAGACAGGATTGGGGGAAACCTTTACAGTGTAATTGAAAAATCCATATTTGCCCATTACATTAGATGGTATTATATACAGATGGGTTGCATTGGTGGTTTTTATTATGCCGTTGTTTGATATTGTAAAGGTAATGTTTACTTCTATTGCATTGGTCACATTGCTCAATGTATTTATTTTAAATTGAAGGGTTCCATTGCTTGTATATCCTTTGCTAGAAATAGTTGCATACCATGTGTGTGTGTAGAAACCAACAGAGACGTTGCTGTTATAAAGTTGGTTGGACGATTTATTGTATATGTATACTTCCCCCTTTGCATTTCCACCTGGTGAAACCCATGTAGTGTTCAATACTGCGGTTGCATTTAAGTTTGTGGGAATAATGATTATATTTGTATTGTTTTGGGTAGTTGTATAATTGCTTGCACTAAAAGTAAACCCGATTGTTTCATTGGAGATTGTATTAACCCAATAACTATAAAAAATAAAAGTAGCAACACCATTGGAATTAGTAGTGGATGCATAATAACTTAGATACCCAATGGATGGATTGGACAGTTTGGCTGAAATAGATGCACCGGATATTGGTTTATTGCTAGAATTATACACCGTTACATTGATCATATCTTTGTTTATGCCATTGTTTAAATTTATTGTGGTATACTGGTCTACAATTGTCATTGATGCATTTCCAGGTACTATCAGGATGGATATTAAAGTTGAATTCTGTATGTAAGAAGGGGATGTTGCATTGAATACCAGGTACACATCAGTTGGTTTACTTATTGTACCTTTAAATTTGAATGTAATATTGGAATATCCATGTACATTTGTGTATAAATAAGTTCTATTTGTTATGCTTACTCCTGATGTTTGGTTAATGACAATTCCATTACCATTTACAGTCCATTCTCCATAAAAAAAGGGTATGGGCTTTCCTGATGATTGATTAAAAACAAGCATAGATATGTTTGATTCCGTGAACGTTCCTAAATAAATTGTCTTTTGTGATATTGTGGCTTTAAAGGATATATTTGAAGCTGGTGCAACGGTTATAACCGTATAGACAGTATTTGGATTGAAATAAGATTGGTTTTTACCACTTGACAAGGAGAATTTTAAAGTTGCATTTATCCATATTCTTGATACAGGTGGAACCCAGTATACCCATGCATTTCCGGAATTAGAGGTGTAGTTGATACTATACGAGGTATTTCCTCCTGTAATGAAATATCCTCCAGACATCGATGTTGTATTTATCATAGCGTTTCCGATTGGTTCATGTTTGTTAGAACTTACGTTATTCCACCAGACATTAACATTTAAAGGCACGGGAACTCCTGCATGTGCTATATAGTGAGAGTATAGAGAATTGGGGGTAGCATTGCCCTCTATCTGTGGAATAGAAAAGCAATATAGTATATTATTAGAATATACGATTAGGTTTCCGTTGGATATTGCGGGTGTGCTGTATATGGGGCCACTTGTCCTGTATGACCATAGAACAGGAGTATGTACAGAAGAATTGCTGAGGTATGTTGTATTTAAAGCGTATACCATTCCCTTGTCTGTGGTAAAGTATAATATCCCGTTTGCAATGATAAGGGAGGAGGTTATATTCCCTGTTGAATTGAACGTGCCTTCTGTGACGTTCTTTCCAGAGGAATTTAATTCATTGTATGACATTTTGTAAATGTGGTTTGCGATTGGTACGTATACGTACCCATTGTAAATAACAGGTGTTGAATTTATATAGGATGCGCTACTTAATGTTGTATTTATTAATGGAGGAGAGATCTTTAAAAATGTAGAACCCCCAGTAACTTTCATTGCAGAAACATTGGTAAATGTTTTTGTTTTTGTTCCACTTGGACCTGCTAAAGACGACGTAGTAACATTTGTTATTTTTTCGGTATAAAAGAACAGGATGCTGCGCCCATTTCCATAGTTCAGGGGGCTTGTATAGCTGTAGAAAGAAGGCGTTAATGTTGTTGTTTCTGTAGATGAAATAAGACCACCACTAGTCCATGTAAATGTCCGTGAATATCCTAGCTGGTACCCTATGCGATCAGATAATGGTGATGGCGGGTTAAAGTACAACCCTATGATCTGGTCCCGAGGATAGCTACTTCCTCCATTTACAGTATTACTATCCTTTCCATTGAAAAAACCGTATACATAGTACCCACCACTGTTTACAGCTGGTACCCCCAGTAATCCACCCAGGTCTGGCCCGACCGATGTAAATGTAGGACTACTGGCATTATTTAATATAAAGTTGGTAGAGCCGTTAGAAAGGTCTGTAAATGCTATTGATGGATTTGGGCTAGAAGAATATCCTTTTGCCATCTGGGTAGTAATGGCATATGTTCCTGAGGTAGTATTGAGAATCAGTGGTGGGGATGATATATACGCTTTATTATTGGCATAGGTAGCATTTACATAATACCTGCTATCGCTTCCACTGCTATTTTTAAAAGGTGTAGCTGAAGGGTTCAGATTAACAGGATTGCCATTGGTAGCATTGAAAAAGTATACATAACCCTGGTATGTGGATGGAGATGAATAATTTGAAGCTGGCACCATTATAGTGTTGTTTCCTATACCAGGTGTTACATTAAAATAATAACTGTTGCTGAGGGCTATACCTGGTGCTGTGCTATTTTTTTTCCATGCCAATGCACCGTTTGAAATGTGAAAAGCATACAGGTAATGCAAACCAGGGCTTTCCATGTAAACCAGGTTATTATAAACAAGGGGTGAAGGATTGTAGGGGAAATAATTAACATTGCTCGAACTGTTGTTCAAAGTTACTGACCACTTTAGAAAAGGAACCATAGGTGCTGCACCTAATTCTGAATCGTTGTGTGTGGAGTTGTACATCCATTGCATCCAGTTGCTATTTTGTGGATAGGGGTTCTTTACTGCTAAAGGGGATATATTCCTGATAGAATGGTTGTTGTTATTATTCTGTAATAAAAAAGGAGATACCATTAGAAACAATATTACTAAAGTAGCAATAAGATCGATGCGATTTCTTTCTATTTTGATGTTTTTCATCGCTTAACCCCCTTACGAAAATTTTATCCTTTACTTACATATTCATGGCATATATTTATATTTTTTTTATGTATTATAAATATAAAATGTTATAAATTGTAAATTGATTCAATTATTGATTGCATTGTAAATTGCATAGCTTTATTAAATTTATTAAAGTTAGTAATATAAGAAATACTATATATTTTATTTTCATATTTTTCATAACTATGTGGATTAATTGCACCGCATTTATTGTGTATATTCTAGAGTCAACTACTCTTAGATAAAGGTTCAGATCTTGTTACAGACCTCACATCTACTGAATGAAACTTTATATAACCATAACATTTGGCTAATTGACAGCAACCAGAAGTACTCATACATCAGATGTACCTTGATATTACCTGAGGTAAGGATAGCATCCAATTCATTTCAATATTTCCTACATTTGCAAAAGTTATTTCATACGGGCATGTCACTATATTGTTATACTATGTAGAGAATAAACCGTTGAACCAATTTTTATATAATATTTTTATTACATTATATTCAGATTTTGTTTTTTCTTTTTATGTTAATATCAACATTATTAGTAGTAAACCACTAACATATTTTAATGGTTGAATAATTACAATTTCTACATACAAAAAAATCAGTTAATTTTCTAACGGTTTATTTCTTCCATAGATTGGATAGAAAGGTATAAATTTAGAAAACATATCAGATAGAATGGTGTAGATAATGCCATTTGCTGAAGCTGTCAACAGGTTGTTAAACAAAAAGATTTGTATGAATTGTTATACAAGAAATTCCATATATGCCACTAAATGCAGAAAATGTGGATATACTGGGCTAAGAATGAAATCTAAAGAAAGAAGCAAGAAAGGAGTTTAAATTTCACGTTTTATTTTCATTTGTTTCTTCTTCTAATAATTTAATGCCTAGAACTAATTCTAGTTTTTTTATAAGTTTTAGGTCAGGCTGTAAGGATTTGGATTCAATATTAGCAATAACGGATTTCTTTTCATTTATTTTCTGACCTAATTGTTCTTGTGTTATATTCATTTTCTCTCTTGCTTTCCTTACAAGTTCGCCGTATTCATCTACAAGTTTTGTTTTACTTGCCTTTTCTAGAATATCCTCATCATTTTTTTTAGCTTTGGCTTTTTGGATACCTTTACCTGAATCCTTTTTAGGTTCTATAACTGCGGTACCAAAACGTGCGCACGTTGGGCATACAGATAAAATTGTGCCTTCAATATTAACTTTTCTAATATCATTGGTTTCTTTACCACAAATTTCACATATCATAAAATCAATCCTCATTATACAAAAGATAATGTATCTATTTTATATTTATGTGTAAAACTTTTTTGTTGGTAAAAGGTTTATGCTATATATGATCTCAAGTATCTCTAAATTGCCCCCCTTTATTCCCTCATTATAAACAAAAAAGTTTATAAATAATATATGGATTATCTCAGTGGAGGAGATTTGAGTTGTCGAGGATTCATTCAAGCAAAAAAGGAAGGGCAGGGTCCAAAAAGTCCCTTTATAAAACCAATCCATCATGGGTAAAGATGAAAAGTGATGAGATAGAGGAGTTTATTGTTACTGAGTTCAGGAAAGGTACGCCACCTTCTCAAATAGGTGCAATTTTGCGTGACCAGTATGGAGTACCTAGCATAAAGTTAGCTACTGGTATGAAGTTATACAGCATATTAAAAAAGAGGAATATAGATATTTCTATACCAGAGGATTTAGCTTCTTTAATAAACAATCATAAAAATGTGGCAGAGCACTTAAGAAAAAACAGGTATGACCTTTCTAACAAAAGGGGATATGATCTGATACATTCCAAAATAAAAAGGTTGGTAAAGTATTATAAAAGGAAAGGGGTATTGAACGGAAAATGGTCTTATAACCCCCCTATTGTGCAGTAACCTTTATAAAACATTTTACTATTGATTATTTGATAAGAATGCCCGTGAGTGATTTATTGCTTGATGCCCTGGATGAAAAATATCTTGAAGCATTTTCTAAGGCAGTTGATCTTGTAAAAAAGCATGATAAAGTAAGGGTTATAGCCCATTACGATGGAGATGGTGTTTCTGGAGCTTCTATTGTTATACCTTTGCTTAAAAAGCATAACAAAAAATTCCATTTATCCTTTATTAAAGGTATAACTGATGATTTATCTAATATGTTGCCTAATGATGGAACGCCTATATTGATGATAGATATAGGAAGTTCTGCCCTCGACGTTCTAAGCAAATATGAGAATGTTGTACTCTTAGACCATCACCCACTTCTGGGGAAAGAGGATGGGATTATTAATTTAGACCCTCTTGAATATGGATATGATGGAACAAGGGAAGCATGTGGGACGACCATTTCTTTCTTATTTTCTATATTCTATGATGACTCTCATTTTAAATATGTTCCATATTTCTTTGCTGGCACTATTGCAGACAGGCAACATGTTGGTGGATATAGCGGAATCAATAGCACAATTGTTACAGAAGCTTTAGATAAAAAATATGTTGAAAAAGTCATTTCTTTGCCTTATTTAGAAAAGGGATTGGTAGAAGAACTGACCAACCAGCTTGACCCTTATTTAGTGGGTATAACAGGAAGGAAAGATAAAGTACTAACGCTTTTAAAAAACCTGAATATTGACCCAAATAAAAAATTGTTGGAGTTAGATGAGGAAGAAATCAAAAGGCTCAATTCTTATATAATGTACTATTTACTTAAGCAGGGAACAATACCAGATATTGCAAGTGATTCGATATCACCAAGATATATTTCAACTGACAAGGATTTTCAAATCAAAAACACTGCACTTTTATCTTCATTTATGAATGCATGTGGCAGGGAAGGCAAAGAATCATTGGGTGTACAATATTCTCTTGGAAAAAGAGAGGTATTGGATGAGATTGTAGAAATGCAGAAGAGATACAATGCAAAGGTATTGGAAGGCTTAATTGCTCTTGAAAAAAAAGAATATACTGAATTGAGTTCTATTATTTATTTTAGAAGTCAGTATCCATCCATTGCAGGTGCTCAGGCTGGTATTGCAGTTTCATATTTTACTCCCCCTAAAAAGCCAGTATTTGGTTACGCTATAGATGATCAAGGAAAGGCAAAAATTTCTTCTAGAGGAACTTGGTACATGGTTTCACATAACCTCAATTTAACAGAAGTATGCAGTATTGCTGCTAAATCCGTGAACGGTCATGGTGGTGGGCATACAATAGCTTCAGGGGCAAATATTGATGGCTCGTCAATAGAAGAATTTATGTCTAAAGCCAATGAAATAGTAGAAAAGCAATTAAAATTTTAGTATATCATTCTCATTTGAAGAAATGTGGGTTATTTAGACAGGTAATAAAGGAACCCATATTGCTTTAATGCCAAATAAGTTTCGCTTGTGGTATACCGGTTGTTAGTTACAATATGTTTTTCGGCTTCTTCATATGGAATGTTTAGATAAGATAATAGCCTATTTAAACGTTCCTTTGCTACTGGCCTTATTCCAACCAGAATTTGCCTTACGCTCCATCCTGGATGTATCCTTGACCTATACCCCATGACTCTTCCTACTTCGTTTAGGCTCCCTGCTTTTTCAATAGCCTTCTTTACAATGTAGGCCCTGAAATAAGGATCAATCCAAACCTTGTTAGAAACTCTTTTTTTATTGAAGTAATGGGAGATGGGGTCTTCGTAGCTTACATCCATATTAAATATATGGATATATATCTATAAAAAATTTTCTAAATGTAAATAATCAATTTACCATTAAATAAAACAGAGACATCTCTACCTATTTTGGACAAAATTAATTTTGTACCAAGGCCATGTTAATAGAAAAATTAATTAAGTCTTTATGTTTAATATAAACCCGAGGCTTTGGAAATGATACCACAAAAAGTACAGAAGGATATTTTAGAATACCAGAAAATAGAAGCAGAGTTGCAGTATATTGTACAGCAAAAATATCAGTTGCAAGCAAAAATAAATGAAGCTGAAAATGCTATTAATTTATTGCATGATCAACCTGCAGATGCTGTTATATATAAAGCTGTAGGAACTGTTATGGTAAAAGGATTGAATAAGGAAAGTGTAGAAAAGGATCTTATGGACTTAAAAGAAACCCAGTCATTAAGATTAAAGTCAATTGAAAAACAGGAAAATGTTTTAAAAGAACGTTTCGAAGCTCTTGAAAAAAATATTAACAATGCCTTAAAAGAAATGGGAGTTGCACAAGGACCTAAGAACAACGAAAATATAGACGACACAGATGAATACAGTTAATATTTTTCATATTTTATGTTATATTCTTTTATATAAACCCCTTCCCCTTTTTCTATGTATCCTACTACCTTAGGGTTATGGTTATGAGTAGCATTTAATATTTCTTTTTCGTATTTTTCATTGGCAATAATTGCAAATCCCATACCCATATTAAAGGTTTGATACATTTCTGTATCCTCTACACTACCTTCTTTTTTTATAAATTCAAATATTTTTTGTGGAGGTATAAGATTGTTCAGCACAAAGGAATGTTTCTTTGTTAATCTAACAAGATTTCTAAAGCTTCCACCAGTAATATGTGCCATACCATTAACCATATCAATGATTGGAAGAATGTCCCTTACGTATATTTTAGTTGGAGTTATCAGCAAGTCACCTAATGATTTCCCATCTATCTTTTCATTGAGACTTATATTGTTGTCTTTGATTATTTTTCTTATAAGAGAATAACCGTTAGAGTGCACACCTGAAGAAGATAACCCTATAATTAAATCACCATCGGAGATTTCGTTCCCATCTATAATCCGTTTACCCTTAGATATTCCAAAGGCGGTTCCAGACAAATCGATCCCATTAACCATATCAGGCATCAATGCAGTTTCACCCCCTACTATTTCTATATTGGCGATTTTTGCACCTTCGTTAAGACCTTTGCCTATGTCTTCTAGTATAGATTCATTGATTTTATCAGTTGCTATATAATCTACCATAGAAATAGGTTCTACACCAAGTACAATTAAGTCATTGACATTCATGGCTATGCAATCAATTCCAACAGTATCCCATTTGTTTAGCTCCTGTGCTATAATAAGTTTTGTGCCTACGCCATCTGTTGTCAATGCACCGTAAAATTCACCTAGGTCAAATATACCTGCATAATGGCCTTTCAGGTTTAATGAAGAATTTGTACTTCTCTTGTAAGAGAGCTGTTTAATCAACTTGTTTACTGCGTTGTTTTTACTATCTATATCTACACCTGCCTGTGCATAAGTTGTTCTTTTCATTTTTACACCATTATTGCATGCCTTGCCCTCATGCTTTCTTCACTTTCATTGAGTTTATTCATTAATATAGATATTATGGCATCAAACAATATATAGCAAGATGCTTCGAATAGAGTTCCTAAGGGCATGTTCTTATCCTGTACAACAGAAGGGACAGTTACCTTTACAGAAGATATGTGTGCTAATTTTGAGTTGGGATTGGATGTAAAAACAATAAGCTTAGCCCCAACCCTTCTTACAATGTTTCCTACTTGGACAGATGAAAAAGATTCACCTTTGTTGGATACTATAACAACTGCATCATTTTCCTTTACTATAGGTGTTACAGACTCCCCTATGATATAGGTCTTCAATCCAAGCTGTACAAGCCTCATAGCAAAGGATCTTGCTACAATACCAGATCTTCCTGCTCCGTAAACAAATATCGTTGAAGAATCTTTCAGAATATCTACAGAAAGATCAATTGTTTTATCATCAACTTTAAGCAATGTTTCTTTTATATTTTCAATCATCTTAGGGAATACATCAGAAAAATTCATTATATCACTTTTTAGATTTTTTTATGACTTTCTTTTCATTACGCTTTTTGGAGGATTCTCCACCTTTCTTTTTTTCTTTGCTTGTTATAGTATTCTCTTTTTTTCTTGTAATATGATCCCCTTTTTTATTTTCTTTTTTTTCTATTTTCTTACCAGTCAGTTTATTTTGTGCATTTACACTTTTGTTGATTTTACTTTTTTTATTTTTTGTAGAAATCATATCATTTTTTTTATGGATAGATTCCTTTTTTTCTAAATCTATTTCGGTGCTTTTGTTGATATTTATATTTGATTTGTTTTTGATTTTTGGTGAACTTTTATTACTTTTGTTGACCTGTTTCTCTACATTTACATGTTCTTTTATAACTTTCTTTTTCTCTATGTTTTTGGCAATTATTTTTTCATATGTTTGCTTCATATAAATTGCATCATGTTCAAGTAAAGGGGATGTAGAAATAACGGTCGCTTCATAATTGTTTTTTGCAAGTATATCCGCAATTATATCAAACTTTAATACGCTTCTTTTCAAAGGGGTTAATATTAACTCATTGTTTTTTATTTCCACACCAGAATATTGTATATATAATTTTTGTTGAGATAACTCATATGCCTTAGAAATTATTTCTTGTATTTTTTCTGGGCTTTTAAATAATTCTGGATTTCTTGCATATATATACGAAAAATTCAGGGCAGGAAAAAACATACTGTCAGATTTGCATAAATCAAAAATTTCTTCTATGCTTCCAAATAACTCTTTTTTAGGCGTTGTAGTAACCCCTATTCTTATGTTTAAAGACATTTTTTTCATCCATTTTTTAAGTTCGTCTAAAGCCTTTAAAATAGGTTTTTTCCCTTCTGTTGGTGAAAGCATACCCAATTCAATTATAAGGTCATCCGCTTTTAATGCGTTTGCTAATATCAAAGACCACTTCGTTACCTGCATGCTTCTATTATACAATTCTCTGCTTTCTGTGAAGGATATATAATACGGAGAATGCATATGCAATGTAACATCTACATCCTTGGAGATTTTTGATATATGTTCTATTTCTTCATAATCATTTGCCAGAGATACCGTTGTAGACGGTGCCAAGAATTTTATAATATCATCTTTTTCTAATGGTCTGTTGATATCATAAGATATGTTTTCTGGGTCACCGTTTTTTAGCACTTCCAATACAATTTCATTTTTAAGTTCTCTAGGTGGTTTGCCTACCTCATGTGGATCAATAAGCCTTTCATCTGTTTTTAACCTTAAAAATTGGACTTCAAGTGCAGATAACCCCATTGAATGTATATCTACAACGGCATCGAGTAATGTTCTCCCTTTACATGATAATGGAATACCAGTAATTCCAAACCTAATCATATCTATTTATCAACCCCTAAAAAATGAGCAATATTAATTAATGGTGTTATATTAATTTTTAATATATTAACTTTTCATCCTTAAGTTGTAATTTTTATCAATTATGTTAAGGGCACTATTTAAAACATAGATATAACTTTAAAACATTTTTAGTAAATTGGAGATACATGGGTATATAGTAGATGTTAACATATCTTTACAATCTGTGTGATAATATGACAATTTTTTTGATGTCATTTCATTTTCTTTTATGCATTTACATGTTCAGTTTTACTTTACATATACTGGATATTATGGAATAGCATTTCTTTACTTATTGATTTAACGGATATTATTAAGGTTAGTATTTTGTGAACACCATATTCTTAGAATATGTGTAAAAAAATTTATATAATGATATAATATCTGTGTTTATAATGCAGAGAAATTTCTTTATATATTTTGCTATTTTGCTGGTTGTGATGTTGTTTATAGGCAATATGAGAGTATACACTGGCAGTAGATATAATGTCAATATAACTGGAAAAGATATGTTGCAAAGTATAACTCCATTCGGTTTGCGTGTTTTAAACATCACCAGCTCTACTTTTGATCCTAATGCAAGTTTAACATATGGGGGCATTAACGTATCTGGCAATGGTGTTTTACATTTAGGGAATGTCAGGGATGAAAATATAACTGTCAATCAGCCTTTAAGCGGACTGAAGGTTGCATATATTAATATTTCTCAGAATGGAAAAATAATCATTGCAAATGGAAGCCAGTTGATTACTATAGGGAATGTGATAATTAATGTAATGGGAAATGGTGTAATTCAGTTAAATAACCTTTCTATAGGTAACTTTTCTTCACACACCTTCGTTAATTTTATGGGTAACTCTTCATTGTATTTAATTAACAGTGGATTTAGTATTTCGAGTAATAATATTATGATTAACAACAATAACGTAGAAATAAATAATGGGTTTATAGGTAACAATATAACTGGGGGTACATCCAATCTAGCAATAAAACATGCGAATAATGTTGTTTTATCCCATATGAACGCGGATAATATCAAAATATATTCAAGCACATATATTTCTTTTAAAATTGGTGTCTTTAGAAATATTAACATAGGGAATTCCACATGCATTTATATTGGTGGAACTGGAAGCAATACTACCACTATATACAATTTTGATGTGGCTTCATCTAACAATGTAACTATAGCCAACACAAGTATTACAAATACAAAAATATCATCAATAAGGGTAAATATCGGGATGTTTAATACCAATCTCCTTGTTGCAAAAAATATGGATATAAAATTTGCAAATTATTTCAACGTTTCTAACATGTATTTGTATAATTTTACCGCTAATAGTATAATTTATAGTTCTTTCTCAAACACATATATTTACGGTAATGGCAGTGATTTTTCTTCAATATCTAACATCGCATACATTTACGCTTTGCAGTCTTCATTTTACGGAAAGTTAAATTTTATCAACCAGAAAGTTATTTTCATGAATACAAGTGCGTATTCTTTGAATATAAGCGGAAAATCCAATGTTACATTATACAACTGGCAGAAGTCCTCAATGATTCAGAACGTTCCATATTTACAGAATATTTCTCTTACAGGCGATAGTAGGCTTCAGGTCTTCAGGGATATTGTCATATCCGTAAAATACAACGGGGTTATATACCAGAATGGTATTGTTGGAATACAGCAATTAAACGGGCCTCAAAGTACAGTTAATTACTACAGAACGAACAGGTATGGAGTGCTTTCTATATTTTTAGAAACGGATATATGGTCTAAAAATACCAGTGGTGATACTTTTGTAGGGTATTACAAGATCATAGTTAATGGCACATCACCACAGAACGTTATTTTGACTTACAACTATACATTGAACATTAATATAAATACCAATACACAGCCAGCAAACAATGAATATAACATCATACTAGTTATGATAGGTATTATTATGATTGCAGTGGTTCTAGCTGCAATATATATTTTTTACATAAGGCTGGATTACTTGCACAAGAAAAGCTTGAGGAAAAAAGGCAACCTTAAAGAATGGACACAGAAAAAAGAGGAGAAAAAATGAACAAGATATTTTCAGTATGAAAAGCAGATATATTTTTAATTTTTTGTTTGGTTTGTACTATTTAAGATAAAAAGTTTATATTTGTTATCGTACTATCATATGTTGGTGGTTCTATGGATGAAGAGGGAATACCTGCAGTAACCTTGAAATCAAAAGATTTTATCCAACGTGTAAAAGAAGTTTTTATGGATGCTAAATCTCCTGTTTTGTATCCTTTAAAATGGGCATCTGGAAATTCTATTTTTCCTTTGCATTTTGGTATTAAGTGTTGCGCATTGGAAATGGCAGCTACTTTTGCATCTAGATATGATTTGGAAAGATATGGTGTGGTAGCAAGGTCTTCTCCAAGGCAGTCAGATTTACTTTTGATTAATGGTCCTATAACCTACAAGGTTAGACCAGTTATAAAAAAGTTATATGAACAAATGCCATCTCCCAAATATGTGCTCGCTATGGGGGAATGTGCTATTTCAGGTGGGCCATATTTCCAATCATATTGTGTAGTTCCAGGTACGGATAAAGTTGTGCCTGTTGATATTTATGTACCAGGTTGTCCACCTAGACCTGAAGCACTTATAGCCGGCATTCTTAAACTTGAAGAAAAAATTAAAAAGGGGGAAGCTAAAGATGAGTGAGCTGTTAGATGTTTTGAAAAAAAATGAGTTGTTAAGGAATATAGAAGAGTTACCTTATTCGGGTGAATCCAAGATAATAAAGGCTGAAACAGATAAGGAAAATTTAGAGAAAGTTGCAAGATATCTGAAAGATAATGGTGTAGACAATGTATTTTTATTATCTACAGTTGATATGGGTAATGAACTTTACAATGTTTATCATTTTATGAATTTTAAAAGTAATACCATTATAGAACTTAAGGTTACCATGAAATCTGATGATATGGTTGTAAAGAGTTTGACCTCTGTATGGAAAGGAGCTAACTGGCATGAAAGAGAAAGTTACGATATGTTTGGTATTAAATACGAAGGGCATCCTAAACTAGAAAGGATTTTGCAGGTAAAGGATTCCACTATTTTTCCATTCCGTAAAGAGTTTAAATTAAATGTGGAGGGGAATAAATGAGCGAAATGTGGATAAACATGGGTCCACAGCATCCCATGACCCATGGACTTTGGAATTTAAGAATTAAAGTTGATGGTGAACGTGTAGTTGATGCCCAGCCAGAAATAGGGTATTTGCACAGGGGTGTAGAAAAAATTGCTGAAATTAAAACGTACCAGGAATTTATACCATTGTCTGACCGTGCTTTTTGTTACGCTGCTGCAATGTCTTGGGAAATGACGTATATAGGTACAATTGAAAAGATGATGAACATTGAGATTCCGAAAAGGGCTTCGTATATAAGAGTTATCATGCTTGAAATGCAAAGGATTGCTTCTCATTTAGTATGGTTATCAGCATGGTGTGCTGATTTGGGGCTATTAACCATGTTTTTATACGCTATGAGGGAACGTGAACTTTTCCTTGATTTGATGCAGATGGTTACTGGAGGAAGGATGCATTACGTTTACATGAGGTTCGGAGGAGTTGTCAAAGATTTACCTGATGATTTTGTACCCTCTTTGCTTGATGCTTTGGATAAATTTGAAGCACGGTTAAATGATTATGATAAAATGATGACTGAAAGCGATGCCTTTTTGCTTAGAACTGTAGATAGGGGAATTTTGGATAAGGACCATGCTCTTGAGATGGGTGTTACTGGAGCTAATTTGAGAGCGTGTGGTGTAAAAAAGGATGCTAGAAGGGATTTCCCTTACCTGAACTACAAGGATTTTGATTTTGAAATACCTGTTGGAAAAAAAGGTGATACTTTTGATAGGTATTTAGTGAGAATGGAGGAGATGAGGCAGAGCATTAAGATCATAAGGCAGGCTGCCAAAAATTTACCAGATGGAGAATTCAAGTTGGCAGAAGTTCCTAGGACTCCACCTAAAGGGACTGGCTTTTTTATAACTGAAGATCCCAGAGGCATGGCTGCGATGTATATAGAAAGCGATGGTTCACTCCACCCATACAGATTAAAGGCTAGGAGCCCTACTTATTTCAATATAGGTGGGACTTTACCAGAGATAGTACTTAACGAACGTGTTGCAGATGTTCCTGCAATAGTAGGCAGTATAGACGTCTGCTTAGGGGAGGTGGATAGATGATTTCCAAAGAGAAAAAAAAGTTTAACGGGGTTGCAATATACCCTCTTACAGTTACACTAAGGCAGTTATTTAAGAGTTTAATAAGGCCATCCACTATAGTATATCCTTTTGAAAGGCTTGAAAAGCCCAAAGAAGAGTATTTCAAGGCAAAAGGGGATATATGGAGCAGGTATAGAGGGCTTATTACGCTTAACTTGCCAGCTTGTATTTCATGCGGAGCGTGTGCACGTGCCTGCCCTAACAAATGCCTTACAATGACCAAGGTGGAAAACAATCCAGATTCAAAAACTAAAACACATATGCACCCCTCTATTGATTTTGGTAGGTGCTTATTTTGTGAATTATGTGTTCAAGCATGCCCTGTAACTGATTGTTTGGACATGACCAACATTTACGATGTTACAACCTATACCAGAGAAAAGCTTTATTATCCTAGCACTAAATTATATGAAACCTACCAAAAAGCTAAAAAGGAGGGCAATATTACTTCAATGTCCAAAGGCAAGGTTGCTGCTACCGCTAAAAAAGAATAATTTATCCAACCTTTTCCCATTCTTCTAGATGCTGTACCTGTGATAGGGTTTTACCATTTTTTATTTCTTCTCTTAGCCTGTTTTCCCTTTCCATCACATCAATAGCCCTGTTGGCAATTTCCTCAGCTCTTTCATACGGAACTACTACTACACCGTTTTCGTCTCCGATTATCCAGTCACCCGGGCGTACTGTTTGATCCCCACATTTTATTATGATATTGATTTCACCGAATCCTTTTGGTTCTCCTGCATTGGGGACTATATAACGGGCAAAAACGGGAAAGGGTATGGCCTTTATTGAATCAATATCCCTAACACCACCATCTATTACTACTGCTTTTACACCTTTCACTTTGGCACTCCAAGATGCCAATTCACCCCATACTGCAGTATACTTTGATGCAGCATCAATAACGATGATTTCTCCCGGGCTAGCTTTGTCTATGGCTTCAACGGGCTTGGCCCAATCGCCCTCTGCAGTTATAACAGTAACGGCCCTTCCCACAACTTTAGTGCCAGGTTGAATATATGGGTTTATTCCAGCCATAGCTCCTTTTCTATGCATTGCATCGGTAATATTTGGGGTAGATACTTTTTCGAATGCCTTTATGATCTCTTCCCCATGGTATTTTTTAAAAAGCTCCGTGTTCACTGGTACACCGGATAATATTGCTTGCTTTACCGCTTTTGTTGCGTTTACAACATCCTGTGCTTTTATTATTGCCCCTCCTACAATAACAATGGATGCACCATACTCAATGGCTTTAGCTGCGGTTTCACTGTTTATTCCACCGGCCACTGCAACAGGCAAAGAGGATTTGCTAACAACATACTTAAGTTTGTAAAATGGATCGGTAGAGCTCATCTGCTCATCAATGCCAGTGTGAACGCATAGATAATCCGCACCATTTGACTCAGCCTCTTTAATGCATTTATCAAGGTCTGTGCATCCTATCAAATCCACCATGATTTTTGCACCGTACTGCCTTGCCGATTCCACTCCCTCGTATATGGTAGAGCTCGATGCAACCCCCAATACTGTTACTATATCCGCACCGGCTTTTGCTGCTATGGCAACTTCAAATCCACCTACATCCATGATTTTCATGTCTGCTACAATGGTCTTTTTGAGTTCCCTTTTTAGGGTTCTTATAGCCTCAACACCAGCGCTTTTTATTAATGGTGTGCCCACTTCTACCCAATCAGCACCACCTAGAACTGCAGATTTTCCTACTTCAAGTGCTCTTTGCAAAATCTCAAAATCTAATGCTACTTGCAATATTTTATCCATATGATAGGTATGGTTTGTCATTATTTATTTTTTTAGAACATTTTATCTAACGTGAGCGGGAAGACCCTTTGACTTGGCAAGGGATCTTCCCGCTTTGGAATTTTTTGGTTCATTTTAATGCGTTTATCAACAACGGTACAAAGTGGTAAAGGTCATCTACAACCCCATAATCGGATTCAGAAAATATAGGTGCGTTTTTATCTTTATTTACAGATATAACTACTTTTGAACTTCTCATACCCACGATATGCTGGATTTGGCCAGATATCCCCAGCGCTATGTACAATTTGGGTTTTACCTTTTTACCAGTAATGCCAACCTGCCTATCTTCACTTAGCCAATGATAATCCATGCAAATAGGCCTTGAACCTGCAAGCTCTGCATGTATCAAAGAAGCCAATTGTTGCACCATGGCCATACCATCTTTTTTACCTATTCCCCTGCCAACAGATACCAAAACTTCAGCTTTGTCTATTTCAACAGATCCTTTTTCTTTGAATATTTTGTTTCCTATGGTTATTTTTGGTGCACTTTTTTGTGGTATTTCTTCAATTTTGCTTTGTGCATTGCTTGAAAAAGGATCAGATACACCACTGACTACAGTAAATATTTTTGCACTGGAAATTTCAGTAAGAACCGCTTTGCCTCCATACAAATACCTGCTCGTTTTTATTTTTCCATCTGGCAATGTTTCATAAGACAATATACCTGAAACCATATCTGAATTGATTTTTTCAGATAATATTGAAGCAGACTCAGAACCTAAGACAGTCATCGGAAAGAATATTGCATTGTATTGGTGATTTGGTAAGATTGACTGTACAGATTCCGCAATAGAAAAAGGGTCTTCCATTTCATTCAAGTGGTATACTGTTTCTGCCCCTGCATTAGCGAAATCTTCAGGCTTTCCATTATAGGAGAATATATCATAAGCCATTTTTCCTTGTAAAAAGCCTGCTATATCTTTTGCATATTGGCTAGATTCAGCAACGATCAAGGCTTTCATTGCGCACCACCTTTTATGACTTTTACAATCTCAGGTATTGCTTTGGATGAATCTTCAAATATAATGTTTTTCCTTTTGCTAGATGCAGCAGTTATTGATTGGACTTGCCTTTGAAAATCCATTTGCACAGATGGTGCTTTAACAGGGATCTGCCTTTTCCCTGCTTGAAGTATTTTTATTACAGGAGGATACCTTGGTTGGTTTATTTCTTGCTCAACGGATAACACTACTGGCAAATTGGAGGACATTGTTATATTGTAGTCTTCTTTTACCCTGTTGATGGATATGCTTTTGCCATTGAGGTCTACCTTTACCGCATTTCCTAAAAGTGGATAATTCAATATAGCAGCTAGCCTTCCAGGCAATTCACCAGAGTAAGTATCAGATGAAGCACTCCCCACAATAACGAGGTCGTGGGGTAATTTTTTTATTTCTTCTGCCAATACTTTAGCCGTATATTTTGGCATATTGCCAGTGTATCCTTTTATGATTACTCCATCATCAACGCCCATTGCTATTGCCTCTTTTATTGCAGAGCTTGCTTCTTCAGTTCCAAAGCATATTGCTGTTATTTTTCCAGTATGCTTTTCTTTTATTCTTACTGCTTCTTCAATTGCATTTTTACTTAAATCATCTATCCTTTTCTGAAGTTCTCTTGTATTGGTTACATTTCCGTTGGCATCAAATTTTAGTTTTTCAAGATCAGGGATTTGTTTTATGCATACTACGATATTATACGGCATAATTACACCTTGCATTCAATATTGCTTTATTGTTAATTTATTTTTTGGATAAATTTTTAAATTGTAGTATCCCGAAATCATTTCCTATATATAGGGAGAAATCAATTACATAATAAGAAATCTTATGATCCAATGACCAAACTCACGCAGAAAAAAATTGATTGGATCATAAGGCAGAAAGATAAAGGAAGAAGCACAACAGAGATAGCCCATATCATGAACATAACGCCAAGATACGTTAATAAGATATACCATAGGTACAAAGAGGAAGGGGAAGTAATATTAAAGAACCCAGGTAGGAAAAAAGAGGTTGTGTTAGAATATATAAAAGATAAGATATATATGTAAATCCTAAACACACATCGCAGAAGTGGTCAAGATGTGGTCAGGTAGATAAAAATAATAGGCAGGGTTCAGTGATCATATGCTAGAAGTGTAGATATGAGCTAAATGCGGACATGAACGCCTCAAGAAACATCGAAGTACTCGGTAAATCTGAGTATTCCAGAATGTGGTCAACCAGCCAATCGTTGCGGTTAATTCAATGAATCTTCTTCTATGGATGGTGAGACTAGCAACAAGATCCTAAAAGCTTTAGCGAATGAGCAGTTGACTCACTTTAATGAGTTTAAAAAGTCTTTGAAACTAAGGCTGGATTTACTTAATTTTTCAAAATTAAGCTTATCTGCATAATCTGGTAATTTGTATTTTTCGTATTTTAACTCATTTTTTAAAATATTGGATGGCTTGTCGCCTTTCCATAGAAGGTCACTAGAAATGCATATCCATTCTTCTATTTCATATTCCAGCACGATTACTTCAGTTTTTGATTTATCTTCATCCTTAATATGCTTTAAAGTAGAATTTTTAACATCTTCTCTGTTAGACCCATCAGCATCCACCAAAACTAACGCTTTATCGCGATCTGTCAATGCAGATGAAACCATTCTTCCTAGCTTATAGTTGCATACAGGGTATCTATGAGCATTATATAAAATTATATTTTGATTAATAATTTTTTTATTTTTTAATATCAAAAATAGCTTTTTAATGAATTGAGGTCCATATTTATCTTCTGTAAATACTGAGATTTTCATTTGAATCCGCCATATAGCCATGATTCACTTACTGAAATACCTTTCTCAACTAGTTTTTTCTTTAATTTATCTGGATTATCCACTTTTCTGCATTTGGTTTCCAATCCTATATTTTCTGTTAATATTATATCTTCAATATGAGTTAAATCAACAACTACAGGAGAATGTGTTGATACAATTACTGTGGTATCGCATGATTGTAAAGAATCCATGATATATTCAATTAAGGATGCATAAAGTGAATTTTCAATTTCATCTATTAATAAAATTTTTGGCTTCAATTCTATTGCTGCAAGTATGAACAACATTTTGTAAAATCCATCAGGTATAGAATGTGGTTGCAATGTTAAACCATGATCTTGAACATTCAGAATAATTCTACCATCCGGTGTAAGTTGGAATGTAATTTCATAACCAGGAAACATCTCCTTTATCGCAGATTCAATCCTGTCCGGTAATTTTTTTGATTTATTAAACCATGTAAAAAGCAAATTGGTTAATCCTTCTCCCCGTTCAGATAATGTATTGTTATTTTTAAATTGGTCTGCACTTCTAATACTAGAAGAATCTGGGGATCTTATAAACAAAATATCATTGATACCAGGAAATTCTAAAATTGTAGGAAACAGTGGAACATTACTATGAAAAGGGAAATCTTTCAATATAAGTGGTGAAGCTGAAACTAATTGGGTAAAGGAATTTCCTATATTGCTTGAATTATTATTGATATTAATAGTCCCTAAAGAGTATTTCATATCTTGAGAGTGTATAGCACTCCACCCATTTACCATAGATAATATAGAGATATCTTCAGGAATAAAATCAATTTTCTGAATTTTTATCTTTTCAGTTGTAATTTTTTGATCTACTAATGTTGATAATGGTGGTACTGGTGTTAAGTATGGAATATTAGAAGGCAACTTAAAATTGGTAGATATCAGAGATAAAAATGAATCGTCATATGTTAGTGTGACTTCTTTGGATTTTCTAACCAGTTTTAAAATATTTTTAATATCCAAGGTTTCTTCAAGTATTGTAAGTTTGCCTCCATAACCACTTACAGTAACTTCATATGATGCATTATATCCATAATATAGATATTCCATACCAAAGGTAATGGGTATATCCTCTTGCCCTTTCCATACAATGTTTCCATAACCCCACCACGGTGCAAAGGGATAACTGGGTCTTGCAGGTGGTCTTATGCATAAGGATATGAATTTAAACAGTTCTAGAATGTTGGACTTACCAGAACCGTTAGGGCCTACTATTAAATTGAATTGATTAAGCTTGAGGTCAATCTCTTTCAGGCTTTTGAAATTTTTTGCCCATACCCTTTTTACTTCCACATTCATATGGTATCGTACAAAATATACATTATAAATAATTAAGGTTTAGTGTGAATTTTATATATTGAATCTCTACATGCTATATGATTACACAGAAAATTATATACATAGAACAGACATATATTATTACTGTTATACACAACGAACATGGGAGAGGATATGGTGGAAAACAGGACTGATAATAAAAAATTGTTGATTAATACCTTAAAACGTTTGAATATAAACATAGACGATTTAAAAAAAGTTGATAACACAGAATACAGAATTGTAGTTCAAAAATTGATATATTTTGCTAAAAAAATAGGTCTAGGGTTTACGTATTCCTATAATATATATCTACATGGACCTTATTCCACTGATCTTGCCAAGGATTACTATAGTATTACAAATGAGGATGTGAATAATTGTGAAAACATACTTTTAGATGATGCTAAAATAAAAAAGCTTGAATGGCTAAAAGATAAGCCACCTATTTTTTTAGAAATCGCTGCTACGTTAGATTCCATTATTGAATACAACAATGGAATAAGTTATGAAGATGCGATAAATCATGTGTTTTCAATAAAAGAAGAAGTTCTAGCACAACATAATAAAGATATAGAATATATTAAAAACGTCCTTGCGGAAATACGTTCAAATAATCTGCTTTAGATGAACATATTTTTATGTGACATTGTATGTCAAATAATCTTAGTAATATAGAACATATTGATTCTAATATCATTATAGATTATTTATACCCAGACAAGGATAAGTATAACGATAATACTGCTAGAAATTACTTCACCCCAAAAAATCCATACAACAGAGAAATAAGAGTATATACTTACGCTATAGGGGAAGTATTCAGAAATCTATTCATAGAAAAAAACAATAAAAAAATAAGCTTAGAAGATCAATCTTTTATTAATAAAGTGGATATTATAAAAAGCACCATAAAAATAATAAAATTAGAAGAACTAGATAAAAAAAATGAATTTATAGAATATTATAAGCAGATACAGGATATAGATAATAGGATACATACAGGGGATATCATCATGTTATCAGCTTTTTTTTGCGACAGTGATGCAAAGATTTTTAGAACTTTTGATAAGGGAATACTGGATAGCAAAAAAATTATTGATTATGCTAGGGGACATAATAAGAAAATTCTCGAAGTATAATTTCTAATTTTTTTAACAAATTAATACAGTAGTAACAACCAGCTAAGGTAAATAAAATATCATGATGTATTTTATTTTTTTAATCCGAATTTTTCAAATAAATGTACATATATTTTTAATAAAATCATCCGAGATTTTGAAGCAACAACAAATATAAATAAATACCACTTTATTGGATTATATCGTTAAAAAAATAGTTTGCAAAATTGATATCTTGATTTAATGGTAAATATTTAAACATGAATTTTATCCTTCTGGTGGTGAATTGGATGGTGGTATGTCCTAACTGCGGGGAATTAAACGATAAGGATGTTCTATTTTGCCGTTCATGCGGAATGCAGCTGTATGAAAAAAAGTACATGGATGTTCATAATGCCCATAGTAATGTGGAGTCCTCTATGGATACTATCATAAAGAAAAAAAATGCACATAAATATAATCCTGATGAATCATTTAATAATGTAAAAAATTCTCATATTGATAAGAATGGCGCGTTTAAGGTCCTGCCAGTAAATGAAGATATAAAATTTACCACAGATCCTAGGCAGAATGGGGCGGCAGATAATATATGGCCAAATATTAGGTTGACAACAATTATCGCACTGGTCGTTGCATATATAGTTATAATGTTTTATTCTGGGTTTAACATTTTAGTAGGAACGATCGTTGCAATACTTTTTTTCATTTTAATATATCTTCTAAATCATTACTTTTCACCTTTAAACATACCAGATGCCTTCGTTGTTACCGACAAAGCAATATATCTGATGAATACTTCAGGGCATGGCAAGATACGTAAAATTTACCAGCTTTCCAGCATAAAAAAAATAGAAGTTTTATTGCAGAATGTGATAGAAAAAGGTTTAACTGAAATGGAAAACAGTGAATATGATAATATGTACCATGACTGGGTAGATTATACTGTCAAAGAAGATTATACGAATGATTATGATAAAATCGTTTCGTTTAGAGTTGTAATGAACAATAATGAAGTCTTGAACCTGTTGGATATGCATGTGTTGTCCAGAACAGATATTGAAACTCTAAACAAATTGATATCCATATTCAAAATATATATTTCTCAAGAAAGAATAACAGTTAGATGGCTACCCAGAAGCATTGTAGATAGGATCAAGTCAACTACCCCTCCCTGACGGAATGGGCTTGTTGCTGGTCTCCCCTCCACCGAGTGGAGTTTCATTGAACCGCA
>JBMFVL010000006.1:0-47678 GCA_049966015.1 Thermoplasmata archaeon
TTGTTTAGCAGATTGCAGAGTAGATTATTAATGTTACGCTTTCGTCCCCTTGCCAAGTCAAGGGGTCTTCCCACTCATGTTAGATAAAATAATAAAGAACTCTCTCAAATGTGGGGAGAGGGATTTGAACCCTCGAACTTCTATAAGACTAGACCCTGAATCTAGCGCCTTTGACCAAGCTTGGCGATCCCCACAACAAAAAAATTATTTCTTGGGTTGTGGTTCTTCTACAATTCTGTAGGCGATGGATAATACATACTGACGCAAATCTTTCAAAACATCATCGATATAAACAATATCTGAAGCGGTAAGGTATATGCACTGACCACACTCAGGGGGTTGAGTATTTGACATCAATCCTTGAATTACCTGGGAATACATATTGTAAAAATTGGATATATCTGAAATAAACTGAATTTTCATCGTCTTGTACAGGCTTTCTGGATTGAAAGGGCAATGAGAGCAGTCCAATCTTCTTTTTAACCTTTCTATAGCCTGTATCCTTTCGTATTTGGCTTTATCCAGGGATATCCCCTGTGCAGCAGCTTCTTCAGAAGTCGGCAACACAGGTATTGTTTCATCCATAGGAGAAGGTCCACGTAACATCAATCTATCAAGATCGGAGATTACCTTGGTCATTTTTTTAAGTAATTCAACGGTTTCCTTCCCGTACTGTATTTCCACATAATGAGATATGGCAATCAAATCAACGTTAGAATCTTCAGAAAGTGCAAGTAACATTGCACTTAAACATCTTGGATTAGCAATGGGCATTTCAGAATTGCAATCTGGACTTTTTAAAACCATTTTTACCAGTTTTCCATCATGTACAATAGTGTACTGATATGAAGGCAAATCTATCTTTCCACCTTGTTGACCCATCATATTTATCACATCTATCTATTAATAAGAAATCCTTATTATTACAATGTTAATTTGCTATTTATAGATAGTGTTAATGGTTTGGGGGAAGATGTAAAACACCTACCTACAGAAGGAGATACACGACCTTCCACCAATAGAAAAGTTTGTACTCCCATCCATATAGACAAAAGTGGTATTAAATGGAAGTAACGATGATAAATAATCTACCAATCTATAATCCATAGCATTTAGTGCACTTCATAACGCACCCGATCAGCTAATTTACCGATGTTCTATGAATTTCCATCCAGTGGAAAGAATAGCCGTAACAAGTGAATCTCTAGATATGATATAACCAAACCGCACATCTTTAAATGATTTTCAAATCTATCAATTTCTCTAAAACCCCTTCTCCGCCTTCCTTGGTAGAAACGAAATCCGCCGCTTTCTTGGCTTTATCAGATCCATTGGCAACACAAACGCTTGTACCGACAGACTTCAATAGGTCGATGTCATTATCCCCGTCACCGAATGCAATAACTTCTTCCGGGGATATACCTAGCAAACCAAGAACATATTTTAGACCTTCTACTTTAGAAACTTTTTTGTTCATGATGTGTATTGCGTAACCCGAAGATTCTACTCTATATCCTTTCGGAACAAAAGTATTGTAAATAAGATCGAAATCAGAATCCATAGTTAAAGCAACTTCGGAAATTCTCCAGCGATCTGTAAATAGATACTTATATTTAGATGGATCAAGCTGAAGTAATATCCGATCAATTTCTTTTCTATCTCCCTTTATTTCAATTTCCCCTTGATGGAAAATTACCCCCCCATTCTCTGCAATTATGGTGCTGTTCAATGAAAGATACACATGTAAAAAATATATGACTGGCAATACATTACCGGTAGCAAAAATAATTTTGAACCCTTTCTTATCTATAACCTTCAGGTGTTCTAACAATGGTAAATAAATAATCTTGTCTTTGCTTGTTAATGTTCCATCAACATCAAACACAAGTGCTCTGTACATTATTAATCACACAATAACTTCAATTCCCTTGCTACCAATCTTAAAAGGCCTAATCTGTGTATCATGTGCACTTCCCTGGAACTTCACAACACTGACGCCGCGACGCATTTCATCATTAACCCTCTGTTTGAATAGCCTAATCTCTCCCCTAGCCAACAAGAACTCAGCGGGTATGTCATTTTCTGGAGGTAAAGAAGTAACGAGTATAGATGTAGCCTCACTTTCAGCTAAAAATCTCATGAATGACTGAATTTCTGAACGTTCTTGTCCGATAGTGCGTTCCCCCTTAAAACCAAAATATCGTATAGAGGTAAGGGAATCTACAACAATCCGGTGATATTTTGTATTTTCCATCTCTTTATTAAGCTTGATATAAATTGACTGAATTGAAAGTTCATATGGATTTTCAGATGAACTTTTCTTTATTTCCTCTACATCCTTCATTTCTTTAATATCTCCTAACGCCCTTACTTCCTGTATGTGTTTGCTTTTTTTAAGCCCTGCCATTTCCGGGGTAGCATCCAAAATCTTCATTTCACTTAAATCCCATCCAAATGATTTAGCATTCTCTTTCAGTTCGTTTGGAGGTTCATCTATAGCCACGAACATTACATTTTCTCCTGCTTTTAATCCTTCAACCAAAAATTGCAATGCAAATAAGGTTTTTCCTGACCCTTCAGGGCCATCTATAATGTATGATCGCTGTGCAATTAATCCACCATTCAACATTTTATCCAATCCTTCTATTCCAGTGCTGACTCGCATTAACATATTATTCCTCCTCTTTTTTATTAATTTTTAATTCTTTTTCCTTTTTTAGTTGAAGCTTTTTTAGGTTTGGTCTCTTTCGGTGCTGTTTCCTTTTTCTTTCTCGTCTTTTTAGGCGCTTTTGATTGTTTTTCAACACTCTCATTGCCAGAAACAATCCCTTTATCAACAAAAGATTCGCCTGATGCTTTAATAGAAGATCCCACCTGTTCGGTGATTTTGTTATTGTCAGATGATACGAGGGCTTGGCTTACAGGTTGTTCTTCAGCTGGTTGTACATTAGCAACATCCTTAATTTCCTCTGGTTTGTTAACAGATTCGCTTTGTTCAGAGATTTTGTTATTGTCAGATGATACGAGGGCTTGGCTTACAGGTTGTTCCTCTCTAGGCTGTACATTAGCAACATCACTTTCAGGAACAGTGTTGCCACCAGATTCTTCTGCAACTTCTACTTTCTCCACCTTGCTTTGTTCATTGTACACATAAATCCTATAATTTAACACTTTCTTACATTCCATAGTAATCTTTGCTGCATCTTCCAACATATTTGCCTTAAACAAATTAATCGCTTTAGTCATATTAGTCATAATATCATCAGTTTTTATTCCTACTTCAGTTGCATCTTTAAGATCCTCTATGAGTCCAGACAAATTTCTGGAAATTGCTGTTTTAAGAGCTGATTCTTCGATGGTTGGACCTTCGTACTTTTCTGTTATCGGTGGAACAACAGCTTCTTCTTTGATTATGACCTTGCTATTAAGGTCTACTTCAATTCCAGAAGATGTTAGCCTGTAATAATGAATATAGGGATCAAATTCACTGCCCTTGAATTTTTCAATCCAAATAGCATACTTCATTTCCGAATTGGAATAAAACTTATGCATCCTTATCTGACCCCTCCCCAGCATAAGTTCAGGATTATGGTAATCTATTTTAGGTACATCAGCAAGTATCAGAGAAGTAGCATTTAGTTCAGATAAAAATCTTATAAATGACTGAATTCCTATTTCTGGGTTTACCCCTTCCATACAAAAATATCTGAGGGCAGTAATTGAATCTATAACAATCCTATCATACCTTTTTTTCATCATTTCTAGTTTAAGGCCAGATTGTAATGATGTAAATGAAACAATTACTCTGTTAAATTCTGGGCTCTTTCTAATTTTTTCAGATATGGATTCTATTGGTACAACGGCTCTTACCGAAGCTATATCTTTTACCGGTACCTTTTCGTATGTCATTATATCTGAAATTGCGTCGTAAATCAATATTTTATTCAAATAACTCCCCAGCTTACTGTAATTTTGCTTTATTTCATTAGGTGGCTTAAAAAGTGTAACATAAATAACTGATTCCCCGCGTTTAATACCGTCAATCAAAAACTGTAATCCCAAAGTAGTTTTACCACTTCCAGGATTACCAGCAATAATATATGGCTTACCAGGGAGAAGCCCTCCATGAAGCATGATATCTATCTCTTTTACGCCCGTTGAAACCCTACCTGTACCAAAAAACATCATTTCACCATAAACATATATATCTAAATAAATGTAGTTCATTGTTTATTTAATTTACCAATATTTTTAGTTGAATTATTAATCTAATCCCTATTGTTTAAGGGCCAGGACCGAGATTTTCAAGGGCAAAGCCCATTTGAACTCGGATCGAAGGATCCACAGTCCCCCAGGATAACCAGATTACCCCACCCTGGCCATATTTAGGAATATAAATATGTAAAATATAAAGATTACGCATTACTTAACTATTTCCAAAAATATTAATGCAGTTATAGATATGTTAGGAGGCCCGGGAGAAACAGCAAAACTCAGACCTTCATTGAGAGGTAACAACATTTTGATATAAGAAAAAAAAGCAATACATAAAAATACAAAATGCGGGTGTCGGGATTTGAACCCGAGTTATAGGCTTGGCAAGCCTATGTGATGCCAGACTACACTACACCCGCACGAATAACATCATAGTTATATGATAATTATTAATAAATCTTTTCAATGTTGCTAACATCTTTATAATTGAATGCATTATTTGCAATGATGAACGAAGAAAGCATATATGAAAGAGCATATATCTATGCTCTCAAAAATGCGTTAGACCATAAAAGGAAAGCAAACGACAAGGCTGTAATGGGTAAAATAATCCAGGAATTTCCAGAATTAAAGGCTAATACCGCCATTGCATCTGAAATATGCAAAAAAGCTTCAAACAAGGTTAATTCATTAAGTGAAATTGAATTTGATGCCGAAATTGAAAAATTTAATATAAAATCAATGGAAATAGAACACGCAGAAAAGAAACATACACTCCCTGACTTACCTGGTGCAGAAAAAGGAAAAGTGGTAATGAGAATGGCTCCTTTTCCCTCAGGGGCACTGCATATAGGAAACAGTAGAATGATCATTCTAAATGACGAATACGTTAAAATGTATAATGGTAAGCTCTTGCTAGTTTATGATGATACGATCGGGTCTGAAGAAAAAATACCTTTAGAAGAGTCCTATTCCATGATAGAAGAAGACTTAAAATGGATGGGGGTAAAATATGATCATGTATACTACAAATCTGATAGAATGGACATATTTTATCAATATGGGGAAGAATTAATAAAAAAAGGCAGTGCATATGTATGCTTCTGCAATCAGGAAGAATTAAAGCATAATAGGGAAAAAGGAATTGAATGTTTACATAGAAACCATACTGTTGAAGAAAATATGAAATTTTGGAAAGATATGATAGAAAATAGATTTAATCCAGGCCAGGCAATAGTCAGAATAAAAACCTCAATGACACACCCCAATCCAGCTTTTAGAGATAGAGTATTATTTAGAATTGCTAATAGAGCACATCCACGTGTTGGAAACAAATATACAGTATGGCCCTTATTAGAATTTTCGTGGGCAATTGATGATGTGTTGCTTGGTGTAACCCACGTTCTTAGGGGGAAAGACCTGTGGATTGAAGATGAAATGGAAAAGTACATATGGAATATATTGGGATGGAAGGGCCCTGTTTTCATACATTATGGTATGCTGCGCATTGCAGAGGCAAAGTTAAGTAAAAGTAAATTCATGAAAGAGGTCACGTCCGGTGCATTCATAGGATGGGAAGACCCGCGTACATGGAGCTTAAGATCCCTCAAAAAGCGTGGATTTTCACCAGAAAGCATAAGGAAGTTTGTACTTAGTTTTGGGTTATCCCTTACTGATATAGAAGTACCGGCAGAAAACCTATATTCTGAAAATAGAAAAATGATCGATGCTATATCCCCTAGGTACATGTATGTTGAAAATCCAGTGTTGTGTGTTATTGAAAATTTACCGGGAGAAAAAAACATAGAAACGCCTCTATCTCCTGATAATCCTGCAATGGGCAAAAAAACTCTATATGGTAAAAATGAGGTTTATATCCCCCAAGAAGATTTTGAGGCACACAGAGGTGAAGTTATAAGATTAAAAGATTTCGTTAATGTGCTAGTATCTCAAGAAGGTAATGTACTAACATTTGATTCTTGGGAAAATAAAAAAATCCCTAGAATACAATGGGTATCTAAAGGGCATGAATTGCCATGCAATGTGATATACTTGAATGGGTCTACAAAAAAAGGTTTGGTTGAAGAATGCATAAAAGATCGGAAAATAGATACTGTAGTCCAATTCGAAAGGTATGGATTTGTAAAAATAGATTCAATAAGTAAATTAGAAATATCGGTATGGTTTACTCATCCATAAGGGTGTGCTTATGTTTGATATAACCAATAAAAAACTGGTTAGGAAAGGCAAGGTCAAGGAGGTATGGGATGATGGAAATTATCTATATTTCAAATTCACAGACAACATATCTGTATTTGACAAGATAATCCCTTCCTCCATACCCTACAAAGGAATGACCCTTTGTCTAACCAGTTATCATTGGTTTTCTTTGTTGAATGATTTTGGCATTAAAAATCATTTTATTGAGCTTATTGAAAAAAATGTGATGAAAGTTACCAAGTTTGATGTTATTTCCGATTACTCCAAAATCACAACCAAAACCACAAATTATCTCATCCCCCTAGAAGTTATTGTTAGATATTATGCAGCTGGTTCTTTAATGGATCGTATAGAAAAAGGGGAAATGAAACCAGAATCCTTGGGGTTTCCTAAAGGATACAAAGTGAAATACGGGGACAAACTACCTTCTCCCTTTTTTGAGGTTACGACCAAATTGGAAAAGGTGGATAGACCTCTTACAGAAGAAGAAGCCATTAAAATAGCCGGGTTAACCAAAGAGGATATGAAATCCATTAAGGATATGTCCCTTAAAATTGATACTATAATTCATAGGGAAATTGAAAAACGCGGATTGATCCATGTAGATGGAAAAAAGGAATACGGTATGGACAAAAATAGAAATATTATAGTTATTGATACATTTGGCACAGCAGACGAAGATAGATTCTGGGATGCAGAGCAATACAAAAAGGGTAAATTTATCGAATTGAGCAAAGAAGAAGTAAGGCAATACTACAGGTCCATCGGATATTTCAACAAGCTAATGGAGGCACGGGAAAACCACAAAGATGAACCTGAAATACCACCACTGCCAGAAGAAAAAATAAAACAGGTTTCCAATCTTTATATAGATATGTATGCCCGATTAACAGGCAAAAATTTTGTAATGTAGTGTGTAAAAATGCATGCCTTGGCTAAAGAAAATGCTGCCAAAGAAGCATTAAAGTACGTAAGCGACGGTATGGTTGTTGGTATTGGTTCAGGTAGCACAGTCAATATTTTAATTAACCTACTATCAAGTTATGTTAAAAACAACAATTTAGATATAAGTGTAGTAGGTGCCTCAAAAGAAAGCGAAAGAAATATCTTAAAAGCCAATCTCAAACTAGTTGAGATGGAAAATGTATCGTATACAGATGTTACAATTGATGGTGCTGATGCAATAGATGGCAATCTATGCCTTATAAAAGGTGGAGGTGGTGCGCTATTCAGGGAAAAGATAATAGCCAAATGCGCCCGAAAGGTAATAATCATTGCAGATTACACCAAACTTTATAAAAAACTAGAGGAATACAATATCCTACCAATTGAAGTGGTACATTTTTCCAGGTCATATGTAGAAAGAAAACTGAAAGAAATGAACATAGAATACAAAATAAGGTCCAGAGAAGAAAAGTTATTCATTAGTGATAATGGAAATTACATTTTTGATATTGCTATAGGGAAACACAGCATAGCATTGCTTGAAAAAGAATTGCGTTCTATTACCGGTGTTGTGGAAACAGGATATTTCGAAAAAATTGCCACTATGGCTATAATTGGATATGAAGACCATGTAGATACGTTGACAACTCAATGATATTTTAATATGGCAACCAGCAAAATCAAGGCAACGGCAATACCCATAATAGAATTTATTAACATGCTCAAACTGGAATTTCTAGTTATATAATAGGACAGGTTTAAAGCCATGGCGAGTGCAATAACCAGTGCAACCAGGAACATCACCATTTTACTCTTCATGTTTATCCTCAACCTCTTTTCCATGCTTTGCCATATACTTCCTTTTGTAAAACTCCATCGGATGGGAAACCCTTTCACAAAGATGGTCCTCTTCAGAATAACAAAGATTATTGGTTTTTAAAGAATCACATTTAGGAATCTCATAGTTCCTCTCTTTTATTTGCTTTACCTGGTAAAGTGTAAAATGCCTATTGAAATCCGGTAGCAATTTGAAATATTCCGTAATCTGTTCTGCAGTTAACCCGAAATGGTTAAAAAAAGTGGCAATGGTAAATCTACCGAAATGAGATACATTCCGTATTTTATTTACATCCCCGTGCATTCCCATGTCCATCAATATATGCACAATACACGGAGGATATGCACTTTTATCTATACTAAGAATATTTTCTGCTTCCATCTGTTTATATTTGTTGTTAAGTCCAGAAATGAACTGCGAATCTTCAATGAATTTTTTGTTGTTCATTATGCTGTCTGTAGGGGTAGGCATATTACCATTAACAGATCTCAATATAATATCAAAAATAACTTCCCTGAAAAACCTCTGGATACTGGGAGTATCCAATGTAACGTACCCTTTATTCACATCGAAAAGTATCAGATTCCATGATGGGGAAGACGGTGCATATTTCAAAAAAAAAGGTACTGGCATATAAATAATAGGATTCATGGATGCTTTTAATTTAATACCTGGACAACATAATATGGATATATAATCTAGAAATTTTTTAAAACTTTCTATATTATCTTGGTATTCATCTCTAGATTTATATTTAATCAATAAAGGCAGGTTTTTTTCTGATACTTCTATAGCAAGGCCGAGTGAAAATCTATTTATGACAGTATCCGACCCATATAAATTCAATAAAATTTTTGCATATAAATATGAAGGTATGACCTTATTGGGGTCCTTGAATTCGAACGGTTCTGGTTTATCCTGTTCCTGTTTCTTTGAGGAACTATTGAAAATCGCATAATTAATGAGTTTTTTAGACAAAATGCGTATATTATCGTCCTCTTCTTCAAGTATATTATATAGGTCCATTTTTTCTGGATATACAATTCCTATATCAAAATCTGATTTTGAAGCAGAGGTATAAAGAAAGAAAAATTTAGATATAAAATCTTCATCGTTCATTATTTTCAACCAATTTATTCAATAATTAATAATAATCTAAATATCTATACTTTTTTAGAACAACGGGGAAGGTTATGAAAGACTTAAGGGAATATCTCGATCTGTTAAAAACAAAAAATGAACTGAAGATTGTAAATGTAGAAGTGGATCCAGAACTGGAAATAACTGAAATAGCTGATAGAATTGTAAAAACTACAGGAAAAACAATTTTATTCAATAAAATCAAGGGTTCTAATATACCTGTAGTAATAAATTTATTCGGTTCTGAAAGGCATATGTCCTATGCATTGGGTGTAAAAGAGGCTAAAGATATAGGTGAATCTCTAACAGATTTATTGAAAATAAAAATGCCTACCTCTATACTAGATACCCTGAAAATGTTGCCTATGCTAAAAGAAATCTCTTCTTACGCTCCTAAAATAAAAAACAATGCTCCATGGATGGAAGTAGAAGAAAAGGATCTTTCTTTTCTACCTGCATTGAAATGCTGGCCCAACGACGGTGGTAGGTACATAACCCTGCCTTTAGTCATAACTAAAGACCCTGTTAATGGAATCAGAAATGTGGGTATGTACAGATTGCAGATATATGATAGCAAAACAATAGGGCTGCACTGGCAGGCGCATAAAGGGGGAGCATATCATTATAGCCAAGCAGAAAAAATGAACAGACCATTAGAAGTTGCAATAGCACTTGGATCTGATCCAGCAACTATTTTTTCTGCAGCTGTTCCTCTACCAGAAGATGTAGATGAATTCTTATTTTCAGGATATATCAGAAAGGAAAACGTAGAATTAACCAAATGTTTTACGGTGGATTTAGAGGTGCCCAGAGAAAGTGAAATCGTTATAGAAGGAATCGCCATGCCAAACGAAAGAAAATTAGAAGGTCCCTTTGGAGACCACAATGGATATTATTCCCCCCCTGAAATGTTCCCTTATATGCATGTTACCTCAATACATAGAAGAAAAGATGCAATTTATCCAACTACCATTGTAGGAAAACCGGTAATGGAAGATGCATATATAGGCAAGGCAGTTGAACAATTAACAATGCCAATAATAAAATTCATAATCCCAGAAATCAAAGACATTAATTTGCCCGTTGAATCGGTATTCCATAATTTAGCTATTGTATCCATACAAAAAAGGTATCCGGGGCATGCTAAAAAAGTGGCAATGGGGCTGTGGGGATTGGGAATGTTATCATTAACAAAGATCGTTATAGTATTAGATGAAGATGTAAACGTACATGACCTCAAAGAGGTTTTATGGGCAACGACAACTAGAATCGATCCATACAGGGATGTTTCTATACTGAATTTTACCCCTACTGATACATTAGACCATGCCTCTCCCCTGCTCAATTACGGTTCTAAAATGCTTATCGACGCTACCAAAAAATGGAAAGAAGAAGGATATACAAGGACATGGCCTGAAGTTATCTCTATGAAAAAAGAAATAGTAGACCTGGTATCTAAGAGATGGAAAGAATATGGATTGGACAAAAATTAAATATTTTTTCAGATTGATAAGGGTAGAACATACCTTATTCATGCTTCCGTTCGTTTACATCGGCGCTTTTATGGCTGCTAACAACATCCCTGACACAAAGCTTCTTATTTTAATAACCCTGGCATTGCTTACAGGAAGAGTAATAGCGATGACCGGTAACCGTGTTCTTGATGCAGAATTTGATAAAAAAAATGCAAGGACAATGCACTGGCCCATTGCATCAGGTAAAATAACTAAAAAGGAAGGGTACATTATAATATCTGTATTTACACTTATGTTTTTTTTAATTGTATATATGATAAATTTTACTGCCTTTATACTTTCCTTTGTTACAATCCCTGTTTTCCTTATTTACTCACTCCTAAAGCGTTATACATGGTTATCCCATGTTGGGTTGGGGATTGTTGAAGGGATAGTCCCTGTAGGTGGATGGATTGCTGTTACTGGTAATGTATATACTTTACTATCTTTACCCATAGTATTAATGTTTTTGATAGCCGTTTTATGGCTAACTGGGTTTGATATTTTATACGCAATACAGGATGTATCATTTGATAGAAAAGAAAATTTGAAGTCAATACCTGCCAGGTTTGGAGTAGAAAAAAGCATATACATCTCCTTTTTTGTGCATATTGCAATGGGTGTATTGATCTCATATCTCTATTTTGTTTACCCCAATTACCTCATGCTCATCTCCATTGTTTTAATCTGGGCATTGATTTTAACTGAACATTTAATAGTAGGAAAAAATCATCTGGAAAGGATCAATATTGCCTTTTTCCATGTCAACGTAACCATCGGGTTTGTACTCTTGATTGGCATTGTTGGTTCTGTATTGATAAACATACATGCATTATAACAAAAAATATAAGCAAGTAATCCAAACTAAAAAACCATTTAAAATTATTTTCGTGGATACTGCTTTTATTAAAAATTGCAAAGATTTTCAAATTTCAGTTTTTTGAAAAAATATATAAATCTACTTCACAGCACGAGAATAATTCAATGGATCAACAAAACCTATCTCAATGACTTTCCATTTACTAATGTACCGCAAAACATGGGTTAAAACCAAAAACAAAATGTTCATAATAGTGGATTACATAATCTCTTGTGGTGAGACCATAAAAATAGGTGTTGTGGGTGGTGGGGCAAGAGAGCATGCAATATGTGAAAGCATAGCCAGAAGCAATGTAGAAATTTTTTCATATTCACATAACAAAAATCCCGGTATTATTAAAATCTCCAGAAAGCATATGCAAATAGATGAAAGCAAAATATCAGAAATTGCGGATGACATGGAAAAAAATAATATAGATATTGCAATAATCGGCCCTGAAGTTCCACTGGTACTGGGAATAACAGATGAACTTGATAAAAAAGGTATCAGTGTTTTTGGCCCTGACAGAAAGGCAGCACAAATAGAGGGTTCAAAATTTTTTGCTAGAAATTTAATGGCAAAATATCATATAAAAGGCAATATCCCTTATAAACGAATAGAAAAAAAAGAGGATATTGAACGGGAGATAAAAAACTGGAAAGTCCCTTTTGTAATAAAGCCAATCGGTTTAACTGCAGGAAAAGGTGTAAAGGTATGGGGGGACCATTTTACAACATTCAATGAAGCTATAAAATATGGTTATGAAATATTTGATAGCAGAATAGGCGGTTCTGAAGGGTTTATTATAGAAAATAAAGTAGAGGGTGAAGAATTTACACTGCAAGCAGTAGTAGATGGCAACAATGCTTTATTTTTTCCATTAGTTCAGGACCATAAAAGGTTGCTGGAGGGGGATATGGGTGTTAATACTGGTGGAATGGGTTCGTATAGCTTTTCAGATGGTAAACTCCCCTTTGTAAAAGAAAATCATTACAAAGAAGCCATGGAGATAATGAAAGAAACGATCAATGCCATGGGGAAGGAAGGTATAAAGTACAAAGGTATTCTGTACGGCAGTTTTATGGAAACCCCCACAGGTCCTTTCCTTATAGAGTATAATTGCAGGTTTGGAGATCCTGAAGGAATAAATACATTAAACTCAATCAAAACTGACTTTATGGATATCGTAAGATATACCCTAGAAGGCAAATTAAATGAACTTAACATTCAATTCAACAATATATCCACAGTATGCAAGTACATAGTTCCAAAAGGTTACGGAGTCAATCCGGTATCCAATAAGCCCTTACAAATAGATGAAGAAATATACAAAATAAGCAACCTTAAAATTTATTTTGCATCTGTTAACGAAATAAACGGGGTTATACATACAACAACCTCAAGGGCAATTGCACTGTTAGGTGCTGGAAATTCTCTAGAAGAAGCTGAAAAAGTATGCCAAAAAGGAATAGAGCATATCAAAGGTGAAATATATTATAGAAAAGACATAGGAACGCAGGAACTGATCAATAAAAGGATCTCCCATATGGAAAAATTAAACAATAAATGATCTGTATCAAACTTATCTGCTATTTTTATTGCTAACCCACCACAGCCATGTACCAAGTTCTGGGGAAAATTCCCCCTCTATAATGTTATTTACCTTGAGTTTCATTAGAAAAAGAACTGTTTTATCAGGACATTTTTTATTCAATCCATTGATGTAAGACTCAATCTCCTCTGTTTTGGCCTTTCCTTTTCTCTCTAAAAAATCTTTTACTAGTGGAACAATCTCCTCTTCCAAATCCATAATGCTCTATTGTTCATGTTCAAGGTAGAATTTAAATATTATCTTTAATATCGTAAATAATTGAAAACCTATTTTTATTGAAAATACAATAAGAAATTATTAAATATTGCAACAATATGCTCTACAATGTGAATTATATGGTATACAAATTTAAATGTAAAGACATAGGGATGCAATGTGGATTTGAAACAAAAGCAAAGACAATGGAAGAATTAATGCCAAAAATCGTTGAGCATGCTCAGAAAGAACACGGCATGAAAGAAATTCCTCCTGAACTTCAAGAAAAAGTTAAAAATGCAATAAAAAAATCTCTTTTCTAAATCTTTACCCATTATTTTTAATTTTTTCAATATATTTTTTAGCTTTATCTTTATTTTCATTGTGATTTTTCAAATATTTTATAACTCTGGAGGATAATTCGGCTTTGCATTCTCCGCAAAGCAAGTTACCATTCTTGCAGTTCTGCTCTCTTTCATACAGTTTATCATCCGATGGCTCAAAAAGATATGAATACATGTAAAAAATCGGGCATATGTATGGATTTGCCCCCTCCTTACGCTGCTCGCTAACAGTAGGTTTCCCTCCAGTAAATGCATTCATGATTTTTTTCTTGATCGTTTTGTCATTATCTGTAGTGTAAATAACTGAATAAGGATCTGAAGAAGACATTTTGGAATCCCCTGTTAATCCAGGCATAAGCTTGTTATGTATAATGGCAGGTTTGTAGAAACCTAATTTTGGTGCAACATCCCGTGTTAACCTGAAATGGGGGTCTTGATCAATTCCACATGGTATCAGACAGGGCGTGTTTTTACCTTTTTCATCTGAAGGTAAGAAAGCCAAAACAGATTGAAGGGATGTATAAAATATTTTTCCAATATTATCGCTATCATTTATGCCAAAAATAGCTTTAACAGTAGAATATGTAACATGTTTGGATACATTCAAAGCTATCTTATACATTCTCCCAATATCCCTCGTATCCACAAAAATATGAAGCTTGTTTATATCAAACCCCAGTGCGATAACATCCAGAAGATTCTCGTAAGCCATATCTGTATAAAATTCTAGGTTTTCAGTTCCTTTCACTAAGAACTTTTCATCATCTGTGTATTGAAAATAAAATTCTGCACCAGTATGATCCTGCAAATATTTTGCAAAGATCCAAGGTATCAGATGCCCTAAATGGACTTCTGCAGAAGGTCCCCTTCCAGTGTATATATAAAATTGCTCACCTTTTTCGTATTTATCTAATATCCAGTCAAGGTCCCTGTGTGAAAAGAATATTTTTCTAGATAAAAAGGGGTGCAATTCCCCAAAATCTTTTTTTATACGTTCTAACAATACATCATCGATTTCTTTGGTTCCAAATTCTTTTATAAGCTTAGCATAATCTATCTTTCCCTTAACTTCCCACGGTGTTACTACGGTATCGTTCATACAATTTAATTATCTCCTATCTATTTTATTTTATTGCTAGATCTTACAGCCCCCCAAAAAACCATCGCAAGGCCGATAACAATCCCCAAGCTAAATATGTACTGAATATTAATTATTGTAACTCCTGTAGAAACTGCTACAATAAAAAATCCAATGGAAATCATCAATTGGGGTAATTTTGAGGAAGCCTTATTTTTAAATACACTGTACAATGGGCCGATAACAAGTATTGCTGTACCCGGTAAAGTCACGAACATAGGAAGCACAATAAGCATAGAAGGGAGAGAAGCGCTATTGAAAATATGGGAAGTCAGTACATTGGAAGGCATGCTATAAAATAAAACAGATGCCAGAGTAATGATAGAAAAGGCGTACAGGTAGTATATAATAAAAATCCTGTAATTGTTCTTTAAATTTAAAAAATAAAGCTCACCAATGCTCAGAAATGTAACCAAAAGAGTAACTGAAGCCAGATATAATACATACATCACATAATTGATAAAAAAGAAAAATAGAAAATCACACAAAGAAGCAACGGTAAAAAATGAAAAACCAATGATCCAATAAACTTTATTTATTTTTTTATTGGAATGATAATCCATAACCAAAAAAACAACAAATATGAATGATGCCACTACGGACACCAAAGTAGCTATAAAGTTCAACAAATCATAATACATAAAATAGTCCACTCAATAACAAAATAAAAAGATTTCCTTCTAATGCATAATATTTTATTTTTGTGCACACTTTCCACATGCTTATTAATTATACATAAAAAGGCAAATAAAGGGAAATACTATACAACACACTATGAACATAAAAGAAGTTATAGAATTTTATAAAGAGATAATCCCCATAGAATCGGTAAATCCTGCTTTTGGTGGTAACGGAGAAGAAAAAAGGGGGTTGTATCTTAAAAATTATCTATACAAAAATTGCAAAGATTTTCAATTTGAAGAATATACCACAAAAGATAACAAAGGTTTTACAAGACCTAATATGATGTTTTTATTGAATGCAAATAAGAAAGATACCGTATGGTTCGTTGTGCATATTGACACAGTTGATGCAGGAGATGAAAAAGCGTGGAAATATCCTCCCTTCCAAGCTACGATAGTTAACAACTTAATATATGGAAGGGGTACAACAGATGATATACATGGTGTTGCCATGGGTGTATTGGCTTTTAAGTACTTCTCAGAGCACAGAGAGCAGTTACAGGCCAACATAGGTCTTATGATAGTTTCAGACGAAGAGAATGGAAGTAAATACGGCATCAAAGAGGTATTAAAGCATAGAAAATTTTCCAGTAATGATTATTTTTTAGTTCCTGACTGGGGGGTAGACGATGGTTCCAAAATAGAAACAGCTGAAAAAGGTATAATGTGGATATCCATAAAAGTCAAAGGCAAGCAAAGCCATGGTTCCAGACCAGATCTTGGAATTAATGCACACCGCATGGCGATGAAGCTTGAATCACAAATCGATGAACATTTACATAAAAAATTCAATGAAAAAGATGAAATCTTTATTCCCCCTTATTCAACCTTTGAGCCAACAAGAGGGTCCTTTTATACAAAATCCATCAATATAATTCCAGAAATGGCAGAAATATGCTTCGATATGAGAATATTGCCGAAATATACTACCGACGAGGTTTTAGATGAGGTTAAAACCATAGTAAAAAATTTTGAAAAATCCAACAAAATTGAGATCGAACTTGAGGTGATTCAAAAAGAGGGGCCATATAAACCCACTTCTGGTGAATCCCCATTGATAAAAAATCTGAAAAGTGCAATTGAAAGTGCATCCCATATAAAACCAACTTTATACGGAATCGGTGGGGGTACGTGTGCCGCTCTTCTGAGGGAACAGGGTTATGATGCAGCTGTTTGGGCAACTTTAGATGAAGGTGTTGAACATACAGTAAACGAATATGCAAGTATAAACAAAGTTGCATTGGACATTAATGTCGCAGAAACACTTCTATCTCAATGGAAGTAAATCAAATTAAAAACTTTATTAATTTTATGTAATATACCTATACAATATGAACGAAGAAACCACAAAACAGGTAATATCCCTCCTAAAAGAACATAGGGAAGGTATGTCTTTAGAGCAGATATATAACAGCATAGAGCATAGAATATCCATCAACGATCTCGGGGCCATGTTAGAGCAAATGGAAAAGGATGGTATCATAACATCGAAACTTAAAATTACTGGAATTGCTGGTGGTTACAAGTTATACAGGCTAAAAGTGATAAGGTGAAATAATGGTGTATACCATTGAAGTAAAAAATCTAGTAAAAAAATACGGTTCTTTTACAGCAGTTGACAATATATCATTTGACATTGATAAAGGTGAAGTATTCAGTTTACTAGGCCCAAACGGTGCTGGAAAAACAACAACCGTAGAAATTATAGAGGGGTTGCGTATTCCTACAAGCGGTGAAGTGAAATTACTGGGTATGGATCCAATTAAGCATAGGGAAGTATTATCAAAAAAAATAGGGGTATTGCCCCAAGATTTCAGGTTTATAGAAAACGTAACTCCAAAAGAAGCCATAGAATATTACAAAACGACAATGGAATCAAAAGCGGATTGGAAAGCTGTGTTGGAATTGGTTGATCTATATGAAAAAAGAAATGTCGTCTACAAAAATTTGTCCGGGGGAGAAAAACAAAAAATGGGATTGGCATTATCCATGGTAAACGACCCCGAAGTTTTATTTGTCGATGAACCCACTACGGGCTTAGACCCAAGGGCAAGAAGGGGTATATGGAAAGTTATAGAGCAATTGAAAAAGCAAGGTAAATCCATACTATTAACAACGCATTATTTAGAAGAAGCAGAAATATTAGCAGATAAGGTGGCAATAATAAATCATGGAAAAATAATCGTAAAAGGAAAGCCATCTGAAATAGTTCAAACCTATTATAAAGGTGACATCATCAAAATAAAAACCGACTCCAATTTAGATGAAGTGTTGAAACTAAAAGGAATAAAATACGAAAAAAACGAAGGTACATATGAAATAAGTGCATCCAACACCAAAGAAGTCTTTTCTATTCTGGACATATTCAGAGAAAGTAATATTGAAATGCAAGATCTGACTATAAAAAGGGAGTCCCTAGAAGATATTTTTGTACGGCTAGTAGGCCAAAAAGAGGATGAAAATGAAAGCTAAAAATATTTTTGGATATTTGAAAATGCATTACAAAGCATATTTCAGGTCTAAGTCAGCAATTTTTTTCTCCCTGTTTTTTCCCATCTTATTAATGCTATTATTCGGGTCCATATTTTCTGGGAATGGACAATACCATTCACAACTTCTGATCCAAAACCAAAGCCCGTCTGTTATATCCTGGAAGTTTGTAAGTTATCTTAACCAGAGCAATTTGTTTTCCATAACTTTAATAGGTAGCAATGTTAACATAAGCAATTACATATATTCCCACTCCATAACTTCTGCTCTTCTAATCCCAAGTAATTTTACCCAGAATGCTCTGAACCAAACCAAAACTTATCTCATATACTATGAAGACCCTGGAGATACAAATTCCATCCAAAATTATCAGATATTGAGCAATATAGTGGTTTCCATTAATATGCAAATATATCATATAAAGCCAGCGGTAGGAATTATAAATGAACCGGCAATAAAAAGATCTCCAAATATGGTTGATTATTACGTACCTGGCTTAATTGGATTTACAATACTGAACCCTATGTTCAGCATGATATACACAGTTCCTAATTACAGGAAAGAAAAAATATTTAGGCAATTGTCTTTGACTGGGTTGAAAAAGTCTGAATGGATCGTTGCTAACATCATACACAGTTTTTTCATAACCATTCTAGGTGATATCCTGCTATTGTTAGTTGCATACGATGTATTCGGGGTTAGGCTAAACATGTCTGGGTCATCTATAGTCCTGTTTCTGATAATAATTGTGTTGGGGATATTTTCCTTCCTTTCCCTCGGTATAATAGCCGGAATGGCCTCTGAAAATGAAGAAACCGTAAGCATAATAGGCAACATAATCCTGTTTCCAATGATGTTTCTATCAGGTGTATTCATACCACTGACAACAGCACCACAGTTCCTCAAAACCATTTCAGAATTCTTGCCTTTGACATATTTCATCAACGCAATGACTGACATCTTTATATTCAATAATGTATCCATGGCCATAATGGACATTCTAGTTATTATCTGCTTTACAATAGTATTTTTCGCAATAGCTTTATACGTTTTTTTCTGGAATAAAGAGGTTAAATAAACTATTAATATATTTTTAGGATTATGTAAATATTAAATACTTATAAATATATTTAGAATTCATGAGTGGAATTAAAAAGCAGATCCAAGACATAATTGTTGATCTAATAGAAATAGAAAATTCTGTTGATATAACAAATGCAAACAAAGAGGAATACAGAAAGAAAAAATACACGGAAATGGTTGATTATGTTAAAGGTTATCTAGAGGATGTGGGGATGGAAGTGGAAACGATCACTTCGGAATCTTCCCCTATAATAGTAGCGAAATATGGTGGCCCTGGTAGTGTTGTATTCGCAGGTCATCTAGATAGCCTATCCCCTTCTGCTGACTGGACATATACACAGGGGCAGATATCCAACGGCAAAATATATGGTAGTGGGACAGTAGACATGAAAGGCTCCATTGTATCCATGATAAAAGCAGCAGAGAAGCTTGTTGATAGAAACGTGCCATTCGCAATAGCATTAACAACCGATGAAGAGGAAGGAATGAGCGGTGCTAACTACTTATCCAAGCATGAATACCTGCGTAAGGCACAGGTTATTGTAATGGGTGAACCAACCAACATGAAAATAGGAGTGGTTGAAAAAGGGCTTCTAGATCTGGTTTTAACGATACACGGTAAAAGCGCGCACGGTTCTATACCTTCAATGGGCGACAATGCCATTATAAGGGCATTGAAATTCTTGAAAATGTTTAACAACATAAAAGGTACAAAGCTAAAAAACGAATCCCTAAAAGGCAAATTATCCATAAATGTTGCCACAATCCATGGTGGTGTCAAGCATAATCTCGTTCCAGATAGGTGTGATATTGGTATAGAAATAAGGTTCCCCCCACCCTATTCCCCGGATGATATATACAGAATGGTATCTGATAATCTCTCCCAGCACAAAAAAAAGTTCAGTGTGGTCAAGAAATTTGAGCTGCCATCTATTGTTATGGACAGGAATTCCCCTATAATCTCTACAATGCAAAAAATATCAAATACCGAAATTTCTGAAGTGGAGTATACGAGTGAGGCTGTATTATACCAGAAAATCAATAAAAATATATTGTTCTATGGATGCGGTGACAATGAAATATTGTACCAGCCAGATGAGTTTATAAAACTCGATGACATTATGAAAACAGCAGAGATCTACAGAAAATATGCCATAGAAGTATATGAAAACAAAACCAAAAAAGCCAGTAGATGAAGTAAAGCTTAAGTTGAAGGGATACATTAACAGCAATTTAATAACCCTGATCCCAACCAATTACAAATTATTCGGGAAAGTAGTTGTTCTGTATCTCCCTAAAATTCTATCTCCGTATTACGAAATAATCGGGAATGCCTATCTAGAGGTATTTGGCATAGAATCAGTAATAACAATCGAAAAAATAAGAGGAGAGTACAGAGAACCGGTTGCAGTGCTTATTGCAGGGAAGAAAACAGATGCAGAGTATAAGGAAAATGGCATAATATACAAATTTGACCCGCTCCGTATAATGCTTTCTCCCGGTAACAAGTACATACGCAGCACAATCCCCTTCGACATTGCCCAAAATGAAACGATAATAGATATGTTTGCAGGTATAGGGTACTTCTCCATACCTGCAGCTAAAAAGGCATCTGTATATTCAATAGAAAAAAATCCCCTGTCTTATCATTACCTAAAAAAAAATGTGGGTTTGAACAAAGTTAATGGTAGTTTGATACCTATATTCGGTGATTCTAGCAACATATATATTGTAGATACAGCAGACCGTATATTCATGGGGTATTTCGGAGATACGGAAAATTTTATTCCACATGCAATAGCAATGTCAAAAAAAACAGCGGTTATTTATTACCACAACGCAGTATCGAGAAAAAACGTCAATGATCATTTAAACATGGTTAAGAGCATTGTTAAAAAATATGCGAATATTTCTAATGTGGATACAAGGATTGTAAAAGAATTATCTAAAACTAAAGTTCACATAATGGCCAAAATCCAAATTCAAAAATAGTTATATCTGGAATTCATCCACATTAGAAAATACCAAAGGCACAAGCATTTCTCCCCTGGTTAAGCCGCCATGCCCAGATTTCATAACACCGTATCCTTCATGCAATCCTGGGTATATATAGGAAGCACCGTATTCAGGCAATAAAAGCATATTGCCGATTCTTGAAAACAGTTCTTTATGATAAGGCACAGGACCCAAAAGTTTTATGGCTTCATCCTTTGATTTAACCTCAAATTTAAAAGGACTTTCCCTGGTTAATATGTCTTTCACATGGTTATAAAATTCATCATCAAAATGCAGAAAAATAGACCTGGGGTCTCCAGTAGGTGGCAACCTTAAATATTGTGATACCCCCCCTGTAAGAAAAGAATATACTTTTTTTTCGTAGAAAGGAATATGGCCGTGGTCTGCTGTTATAATAATCAAAGTATCTTTTCTAACATCCTGCTTAAGTTTTTCAGTCAGTTCATAGATATAATAAAATATATTATCCATCTCTGAAATAACTTCCTGTCCAAATCCGTAATGATGCAAAGTGGAATCGATCTTATCAGTATAAATTGTTATAGCGAATAAATCGTCATGGAAGCTGTTTATTATGTTTAAAATTGCAATGAGTGCATTGGGGAAATTCTCATAACCTATTACATTTGAATATATGTAATTGGATAAAGGTGTATCCACAAGACCCATACGATTGAAAACAATGGTCTTTATTCCACGATTGATTAGATAGGAATGCATATTAGGATATTGCAAAAAACCACGTGTAATATCAAACCTTTTCTGTGTAAAATCTTCTCTGTATATAACTCTGTAATTAATCATATTGTAAATGCATTTCTGGTAAGGCATATACATTGTATACCCCGTTATGCCATGCTGGGAAGGTGATGTTCCTGTATTAAGTGAAACCATGGCCGAGGCTGTTGTAGAGGGAAATACCGAGGTTATAGGCACCAGATTAAAGTTAACGTTTTTGGTTTTGATATACTCCTTAAAAAATTCATATCCAAGGCCGTCTATAATAAATAAAATTATATTTTTGCTATTGATAAGCGCGTTTTCAAAGCTTTTGATATTCAGGGGAGGCAATAAACCGTTCGGAGTTATTCCAAAATGCCCAAGCAAACTGCTAGAAAGGTTGGCAATTGACATGCCATCGTAATATGGCAGTACAATATCCTCAAATTTTAGCGATATATCCTCTTTAAGCATTTTGATTTTCGCCCAGTAATTCTTTTATTATGGCTATCAGTTCATTACCTGGATATTTACCACGCACTTTTTTCATGGCTTCCCCCATGATAGCATTAACAGCCTTTTCCTTTCCAATCCTGGAAATGTACTCTTTTTTGTCTTCAAGTATTTCCCTGATAATCTTTATTACCCCCTCCCTATCCATCATAGACAATCCAAGGGTTTTCACGGCCTCATCTATACTTACATGTTCTTTAAGTATCTTCAAAGATATACTGTATATGGCTTCACGGGCAAAAATTTTGTTTTTGTATGCCTCTGCCAGTGGTCTGAAGAATCCGAATATATCTGTAACCTCAAACCCTTCTTTTTCCAGGGAGGGTATAACCTCCTGGAATATCTTGGTTACAAATCCAATGTCCTTTGCAACCTCCATCAATTTTATGAAATCCATATCAAAATCCTTTTTCATCAAGTACCATGAAAAGGAATGGTCAATTCCATATTCCTTGACCAGCCGTTCAACTACCACATCAGGCATTTCAGGTAAATCGACCCCCAATAAAGCATAATCGGCTTTTAAAGGCAATATATCTGTTTCTGGATACATTCTATTTTGACCAGATATAACCCTAGAATATGAAGTAGACCCATCTGGTAAAGGGTCCCTAGTCTGTTTAGGCACCCCTGAAAAAATTTCAATTGCTAGATTAAAGATGCCTTTCAATATATCATAACCATTTTTTTCATTACCGGCAAATAGCACAAATGCGTCGTGGTCTGTACATTGCAGTAAACCTTTAACTTCTTTTACCTCTTTTTCACCTATTCCATAGTTAGGAAGTTCATCAGAATGGAAAATGCCCCCAGCACCGAGTGCCTTCGCAATAGAAGCAAATTCCGGCCCCAGAATCCGCTCATTACCAGTGTATCTGTTTCCAAGTAATCCAGCAAATCCAACAAGCTTAATGCCTATAACCTTTCCTTTATTAGAGATTGCCTTTTGTATGGTTTTAGAAGAAGTGTTATTGAAAACATCTGTAAGGTCTATAACATTAAAAGTTAAATGTTCTGGGGTTAATTTCCTTTCCTCCAATTTGCTTTTTGCTAGCAATATTCTTTTCTGCCTGGATACTTCTTTAGTTACATAATCTGAAATCATGGAAAGATTCTGTATACCTTTAATTTCTACCCTGTTGTCCCCTTCGATAGAAATATTAACATCTTCCCTTATCGTACCTATTCCCCTTCTAACTCTCCTGGTTCTTCTCAATATCATACCTATGTATTCTGCAACATCATGGCATTCTGTATCTGAAGTTATATCTGGTGAGGTAGCTATTTCAATAAGGGGTATCCCGAGACGATCAAGTCTATAAACCACTTTCTCATCGTCAGCAGATATCTTTCTAGCAGCATCTTCTTCAAGGCATATCGTTTCTATTCCGTATTTCCTGCCTTTAAGTTCAACGTATCCATCGGTGGCAATAAGCATTGTGCGCTGAAAACCAGCGGTATTAGACCCATCCACCACTATTTTTCTCATGACAAAAAAATAATCTAGAATATGCGCATGGAGCATCCTGGAAACGATTATAGCAATTTCAAGTGCGTCGCGGTTTATCTCATGAGGAGGTTCCTCATCCCACTCAACTGGACAGCTGTTGGGTGTTACTTCATAAACATATAACTTCCCTTTTTTTTCTTCAGCCATTGCCGCCTTATCTGCGATATTTTGATCCCCTTTGACGGCAAAAAGCTTCCGTGTTATGATGTAATCACTTTTTTCATCTATGATTTCTGAATCATCATCACAAAACAATTTTTTTGTTGCCAGTTGTTGATGGATTTCCAATCCTATTTTCATTTTGACCCCTCAGTAACTTAATTCCCCTGAGACATCTTCTTTAAAAGATGAAGGAATATCATCTGTATTTTTCAATACCCACATTAACTTGGTATATGCTACTTCAGGAGGCATGATATCAGCACTAAGTGCGCCTGCCTTGATAAGCTCCCTTCCCGTTTCATATACGTTCATGTTAATCCTGCCATTGATAGTTTGGCTAGATATTACCACATAAATCCCATCTTTAACAAGATCCTTTACAAACTTTACGAGCTTTTCATTGACATGACCCAAACCAGTTCCGATCAATACGACCCCTTTTTTGCTCTTGAGGTATTCCAGATCTTCAATCTCAATGCCAGGATAAAACCATACCATCGAGACATTTTTTTCGAATTCCGGGTAAAATCCCATCCCTTTTTTTTCCTTTCCTTTCCTTAACCATGAAGTGAACTTCCCTGCCTGTTTTTTTTCATATTCTATTCCTACAATTTTAGGGGAATAATGGTAATTACCTATAAAATTTTTAAAATCTGCATCCTTGTCGTATAAAGACATGTATCCATAAGGCAATCCATTTACTGTATGGAAGGCATCCCTTCTACTGCTATGCATTTTTCTCACCTTATTGCCTCTGTGCAGGGCAATGGCAGTATCATCAATACCTGCATGCATGGCAACAAGTACATCCCTTCTTGGAACGTAATTAATCATAGACATGGCAGCAAATACATTGAGCCTTCCATCTGAAGAAGGCCTGTCTATGGACCTCTGCGCTCCAACAAAAACAATCGGAGAATCTGGATTCTGAATAACAAAACTCAAAAGGGAAGAGGAATAGGAAAGGGTATCTGTTCCATGAAGAACGATAATGCCTTTTCTACCTTTTTTCAAAAGATCGTAACATGTTTTAGAAAGGGTTTCCCAGTGCTCATGAGTAATATTTTCACTCAATATGTTAAAGGCACTTACAATTTCCACATTTTTAAACTCTGAAAGCTCAGAAAAAAGAGATAATATCTCAGACCCTTTGACAAGAGGCTTAACAGCTCCTGTAATGTAATCCACAGAGGAAGCAATGGTTCCACCAGTAGTAACAAGCGAAATTTCCGGAGGTTCTTCTTTATTTTCAGGTTGATCAGCAAATTCACTTTTATTATTATCAGACAAAACAGTAATTAAAGATTCGTCCTCTATTGCTATACCTATGTTATAACCATTGCTCATCTTAAGAGTAATCGTATTCTCATCTAAAAATATAGAAGAAGGTATAACTATCCCAGTATAAGCAGTATCTTTCTTTTTTACAGAAACTTTCTTCCCTATCAAATGGCTATATTTCATAATCTCACTTTAAACGGATATTGACAACGTATAACACGTTCTAATCTTTTTTGCCCCAAAAAATTCATGGAAAATTCTAAAAGGGTATTGTTCCAAAAGAAAAGGTCAGCCAATGACTTGGTTCTGTAAGATATATTCAATATGTCCCATAGATGACTTTTCCATAATCTATCGTAGTATCCGATCTTTTCATCTCCATTAACATAGGAGGCAGCTGCAACCCCTGCATCTCTACCACCTATCATCGCCGTTGGAATCCCGCCTCCATTAGTGGCCATAACCATATTACCGGCATCACCCACAAGCAGGGTATTCCCGTACACAAGAGAATCTGGAGGTGGCCCTATAGGAACCACCCATGTTACCTTGCTATGATATTCCGTTATATCTATCCTATCCAAAAAATTTTTAAGCAACGTAGATAAATTCTGCCCATTTTTTAATTTTGATACCCCAAGCCCTACATTGGCACCTTTACTTTTAGAAATAACCCACCCATACCCCCCATAAGTAAAATCTCCAAAATACATATCTATTTTATTTCCAAAATTCCCATATGAATTGGCAGTAATCATTTTATAAAGGGTTCTTTTCAATGAAACCCCTTTTGATTTAGCAACAATGGATAACGGGCCATCGGCACCTATAATGACTTTTGCTTTGATATCCCCTCTTGTGGTTTTGACTACATCGTTATGTATCCCGATACATCCCGTTTTTTCAAGAAACTCAGCACCGGCCCTTTCTGCTCTGTATACAAGCTCTTTATCGAATACGGTCCTATCCACGCTCATACCATTAAAAGGTATCTCGTATCTTTTACCTGCAGGAGAAATAAGAGAAATGACGTTGGTATAAGACTCAATAGTATGAGAAGGGATATCATATGCTTCCTTAAGGTATTCACCAGGAGGAAACATATTCTTCATCTCTTCAAAGGTTGGTAAAAACTCACCGCATTGCACAGGCACTCCTATTTCCTGCCTGTGGTCCATAAAAAGCGTTCTAGCACCGTATTCTGAAGCAAACCTTGCAGCCGAACTCCCTGCAGGCCCGGCACCAACAACCACTACATCGTATTTTTCCATACTTATTTGTTTCCTCCAAAGTTTATGATTATCATCAACCACTTATCAATGTCCATATTAAGGGCAATGTTGGTAATCGCTACCATAATTACACAAACCATTGGAACTTATTATATTTTTCATGCTTAACTTATCAATTCCCTGCTTTACGGACTTAATCCTAAGGCTTACATGTTTTTAAAAATTAAATCATCTGCTGTTTTAGATATCTGGGCGAAATCATTTGAACTGTAATAATCTTTATCTATAGTCACCAGCATATACGCTCTCAGGGTGGATATGCTATCTTTTATGGAATTTAAAAATTTTATGATTTTTTCTTTATCGTTATATGAGCTCAAAAATTCAATCCCCTGGAGATATATCAAATATTTATTCTCTTTATTATCACTTAAAATTTCCACAATATTTGATATAACCTGTTCAAGGTCTGTAGATTGCATATTATTAGCGTTTCTATCGAGCCCTACCATTCCTATAGGAGCAATATCTTCTCCCCCGCTTTTGGTAGAAAGCCTTATTGTATGTGTTACTGTTTTCCATTTATCTATCAACGGTTGAACGTATGCAATTTTTCTATATACACATATAAATTTCAGATCATCCCCATTTAAAAGATGTTCTACAATTTCGATGGAGTAGTCAGGGTTAGGTTCTACTACAAAATAAATATTCCCGAAATCCAGATTCGGTATCGCTTTAGTTTCCTTCTTAGTAGGTACACTGCCCTTCAATATAGGCATCAGTTCCTTTTCTCTAGATTTAATAACAGATTCTACCATTATTTTCAATTCAGTCAGGGTAAGGGAACTGGAAGACCCTTTCTTGATTTCTTTGAGTATGTCCTCCATTCCATCAATGTATCCGTATATATAATCCTCTGATTTCCTATATTTATCGTTCATACAATATAAGCAAATAAGGAATAAACCTTTAAATTTGTTTTTATCATTTTAAACCAAACAACATGATTTTTTAACAAAATTTTAATATCATTAGATAAATTACTTTTTGCAATGAATTTATACATAAATATTTTTCTGCTTCTGGGGTTGGCAGTTGCCGCAGGAGAAATTTTTGCAAGGATCAAGCAAGTTCCGTTGATAGGTCAAGTTTTAATAGGTATTATAATCGGACCATCTGTTTTAGGAATCATAACCTATTCCTCTGCTCCCTCTTTAATGGTTATTTCCGATATTGCAGTATTTTTCCTGATGTTCATAGCGGGTTTAGAACTAGATATTAAAGAAGTATGGAAAGAAAGTGCCTCATCGATTGTTATTGCCATAACAATGTTTGTAATACCCTACATTATTGGCTACACTGTATTTTTCTATGTGCTGAAATATTCCTATATTGTTTCAATGTTTATAGCATTGTGCCTTGCAATGTCTGCTTTACCGGTTGCATCTATGATTTTGCATGAATTAGATATTTATAACACAACGTTAGGAACAAAAATTATGAGTACAAGCACATTTAAAGATATTATATCAATGTTTGTGTTATCCATCATTTTGATGATTTATACATATCATTCAATATCAATAAACTTGATTTTAGATTCTATACTGAAAATAATAATCTTTTTAGGTGTCGTTATATTGGTGTATCTTCTGATACTCTATTTCAAAATAATTCCATTGACAATCGGAAAACTGCTTAAAAAATTAAAAAGCAGGGAAATTATTTTTGCATTATTACTGGTAACGTCCTTAGCAATATCTGTATTTGCCCAGGATATGGGAATGTCTTTTATAACCGGTACATTCTTTTCAGGTTTAATAATAACTGATGAATCCACTGGAAAGAAGCAATACAATGATTTGCTTAATATATTATCACCTGTCACATATGGTTTTTTTGCACCTTTGTTTTTTGCCATACTGGGTGTAGAATTCATTTTATCTGGTTTAATAGATGATTTTTTGATATTTCTGATCATGATAATCATTGCTATAGGTGCCAAGATTTTAGGAGGATATATAGGATCAAAAGCTGTAAAACAAAATTCCTATGATTCTTTAATGATAGGTTCAGTATGCACTGCAGGGGGTGTTCTAGAATTAGTTGTAGCATCGATTGGATATTCAAGTGGAATAATATCTGATGTAGTGTTTTCATTGCTCGTTGCCAACAGCATACTTACATCTATACTTGCACCTATAATAGCCGGTGCAATAAAAGAAAAAGTACATGTAATTAAAAATGTTAAGGGAGCCCTTTAAAAACAGGTTTCCTTTTTTCAAAAAAGGCATTGATCCCTTCTTTAAAATCACTTAATCCATAAAGAGCAGCACCACCGAGGGATTCCATATCCAAGCCTACGTCCATAGGAACTTCTGCCGCTTTATTAACCAACCTTTTTGCAATCATAGCAGATACTGGAGATACGGTAGAAGCAAGATTCTTGGCAAATTCCAATCCAAATTTGCTTACATCTTCTTTATGGAGCTTGTTAATCAATCCAATATTGTATGCATCCACTGCATTAATGCGTTCCCCTGTCATTATAAATCCCATCGCTCTAGAAACACCAATCAAACGTGCCAATCTTTGAGTTCCACCCCAGCCAGGTATGAGCCCCAGCGTAACCTCTGGCAATCCTAACATTGTGCTTTCATCAGAAATTCTCAAATCACAGGCAATTGAAAGTTCAAGCCCTCCTCCAAAAGCAAATCCCTTCATAACGGCAATTGTTATTGCCGGGATATCAGAAAGTCTTCTAAAGACACGTTCACCTTTTCTAAAAAAATCTACAAGGTCCTGCGTATTATTGAATTTAGAATTTTTTAAATCAGCACCCGCTGAAAAAACATTGTTATTCCCTTCAACTAAAACCACCCGTGCTGTTTTGTCATTTAAGACCATGTCTATAGCGCTGTTTAAATCATCCAGCAAATCCAAACTTATCAAGTTCAACTTCGGGTTGTTCAATAGTATTCTGTATATGTTATCTTCCTTTTCTAAAATTATATACCTGAACTGCTTTTTTACTTCCATAATACACCACAATTTATGTAATAAATTACAATTATTTTATAATAACGGAAGATATTCTTTTTCTATAAAACCTAGCAATATATGTTCAATATTTTTTTGATTATTTTTGAAGTTGAAAAAAAATCCCCTTTCCTCGGGCTAGCCCTCACCACTTTTGTGACAATTCCCCTTTTAAGGCATTCCTTTTCAAGTTCGGATTCATTGAATGTCTGGTCATATCCCAATACTATTACATCTGGTTTTATATCCTCTACAGTTTGATACATATCGCTCAAATGCCCTAAAACGGTTTCGTTAACCATTTTAAGGTTTGCAATGAGTTCCATCCTATTCTTTTCAGAATTAATGGGATATCTCCCCTTAAACTTTAATACTGTTTGGTCTCTTGCTATAACCACTACAAGCTTATCTCCATAGCTTTTAGCTTCTTCAAGATAATGTATGTGCCCAAGATGAACTATATCAAAAACACCGCTAGCCATGACTGTTATACCGTTTTTCATAATTTAGAGATAAAATACATACAAACATAATAAAATTTTTCCATCGTTAAAACATAATATAAAAGGTTGAAGTAAACAATCTTAAGCAATATATTTCATATATATATTGGAAAATAATTAAATAATGATTATACCATATATAAATGTAGAACATATCATATAGAAGTTGATTTTGATGAAATCTAGTGTGAGGGTTGTAATAAGTGGTTTGCCTGGATCAGGTAAAACCATTTCAATATTAAAAATAATAGAACTACTAGAGGGAGAAGGGTTCTCAATAGGTGGAATGGTAACTTTACCCATTTTAGAAGAAGGTAGGAGAGTAGGTTATTATATAGAAAATTGGGCAACCAAGGAAAAAGAAATTTTTGCACATATATCCTATACAAATAGCAAAATAAAATATGGAAAATACGGTGTAATGCTCTCTGTACTAGAAGGCATAGGCGTATCCTCCCTGGAATATGCTCTTCAAAATAACGATCTTGTTGTAATAGATGAAGTAGGAACAGTCCAGGTGGAATCCGATATTTTTGCTGATGAAGTAAGGAACGTTATCAAATCCGATAAACCCTTTGTTATTACAATACATAAAAAATCAAGGCATCCGTTATTGCAGGAAATAAGGAGAAAGGATGATGTCCGCATACTGGAAGTGACAGCAGTAAATGTTAAAATACTGCCATTCAAAGTCTTGAATATATTCCACACAGACGAAAGCTACAAGAATGATTCCAGTAACATTCAATAACAGTGTGAATGTTTCTTATATTTGCCAAATGTGTTGTATTGAATGAAATTCGAACATTGAGAAGCGAATCAAAAAAATAATTATACCTTAGAAATCTATTTATTTACATAATTATATCCTTCACCGAGGTATTGAATATGAGAAAATTCAAAAATGAAAATACATATATTAATTTTCAGAAAAAAGGGAAGCTTGATTTGTACAATGAGCTGTATGAAAAAGCTCTAACTGAAGTTAAAACGTTGTTTGGCAAGGAATATCCCAACATAATAAACGGTGAAGAGGTAATAGAATATAAAAAATTTGATGATATAACTCCAATAGACGGGGAAACTGTTATAGGGAAATTCCAGCTAGCTTCTCCTGAAAGCTTAAACAAGGCCATAGAATCTTCAAAAAAAGGATACAAAGACTGGTATAGAATGGGGTATGTAAAAAGAGCCAACATATTCCTAAGGGCTGCCGATACAATGTCCAAAAACAAATTCTTCTATGCTGCTTTAGTATCATATGAAAACGGAAAAAACAGGCACGAGTCACTGGGGGATGTTGACGAAGCAATTGATTTTATGCGATATTATGCACTGGATTTATTGAACAACAAGGGATACATAAGAAAAACAGGGCAGGCCTATGAAGGGGAAATAAGCAAAAGTGTAATGAAACCGTTCGGTGTATTCGCAGTATTGCCACCCTTCAACTTTTTCTCCATAACAGTCGGGATGATATCCGGTGCATTGGTTACTGGAAATGCCGCAATAGTTAAACCATCAAGCGATATCCCGTTGAGCACTTATCTGTATGTAAAGGACCTGTTATCTGCAGGCGTGCCTAAAAATGTGGTACATTATGTAGCTGGATCCGGTTCCATAGTCGGTAAAGGGTTAGTAGAGGATGAAAGAATTGATGGGACTGTGTTTACAGGATCAAGGGATGTAGGCATGTATATATATAGAAAAACAGCAGAAATAAAAACAAGGCCTGTTATAACTGAGATGGGTGGAAAAAATGCAATTATCGTTACAGACAAAGCTGATATGAATAAAGCTGTGGAAGGCGTTGCTAGAGCTGCCTTTGGATACGATGGTCAGAAATGCAGTGCATGTTCCAGGATATATGTACACGAGAAAATAGAAAAAGAATTCACTGAAAAAATAATAGAATTCACCAAAAAGTTGATCGTTGATGACCCGACTCTGAGGGATACTTTCATGGGTCCAGTAATAAACAAGGAAGCGTTTGAAAAATTCAAAAAATATTCTGATATATGCAGAAAAGACGGTAAAATCTTATACGGTGGTGAAACTCTTAACAGGAAAGGATACTATGTTATGCCGACCATTGTAAGTGGCCTTAACGATGACCACGAAGTAATGAAAACGGAGTTATTCCTGCCTATAGTAGCAATAAGACCTGTAAAAAGCTTGGATGAAGCCTTGTATTTAACCAATAGACTTGACTATGGATTGACAGGTGGTATTTTCACTGAAGATAAGGATGAAATAGAAAAATATTTTGATGAAATAGAAACAGGGGTAGTATATGCAAACAGAAAAAGAGGTGGAAGTACAGGTGCCATGGTAGGTTCCCAACCATTCGTTGGATGGAAAATGAGCGGGACCACTGGCAAAGGTACAGGAAGCTTCTACTATCTGCAACAATTCCTAAGGGAGCAATCTCAAACAGTAGTTGAATAAAACAAACCTCTTAATTTTTTTGTATACCTTTATATAGCTTTTCAAGTTTGTTATAGGTAGGTGAAATGATGCATTCGCTGGATGTGCATTCTGAAATTTTGTTTAATTCTTATATGATAAGTAGAGTTGGTGTTACAGGCATAAAAAAGCAAGCCTCAATTGTAAGAAATGGAAAAACAAACATTCTTCCACTGGTAATTGATGTGGCAGTAGACCTTCCTTCATATATGAAAGGTTCCCATCTATCAAGAAATGCTGAAGTTTTAGCTGAAATTGTAGATGAGTCTCTGCATAATCCTGTAAACAGTTTAGAAGATCTGGCAAAAAAAATATCTCTGGAATTATTGGAAAAACATAGCTATGCTAGACATTCGGAAGTATCTATAGATGCTGATTTCTTCTTAAAAAGAGGTATGAGAAAAGACAAAGAAAGTCTGGAGCCATTCACATTACATGCCATATCCACATCTACAAAAGAAGGGGATAAAATCAAAACATCTAAGCACATAGGTGTAGAAGTATTGGGTATGACTGCATGCCCGTGTGCCATGGAAACATGCAGAAATTTTCTAATAAAAGACCATTCTCAAGAAGAACCCTTCCTCAAATCAATCCCGGTTATTAGCCACAATCAAAGAAATCGTGTTACTCTGTTTATAGAAGTTCCTGATGATAAAATCGTAAATGCAGAAGATATGATAGATTTAGTAGAAAGCTCTTTTAGTTCCCCTACTTACAATATACTTAAACGCATAGATGAAGGGCGTGTAGTATGGCAGGCACATGAAAACCCCAAGTTTGTTGAAGATGTTGTTAGAGATGTTCTTACCAAAGTAGTAAAGAAATATACCGATTTACCTGATGAAGCACACGTAAGTGTAAAAAGTGTAAGTGAAGAATCGATACATAAATACAATGCTTACGCAGATAGATCGACAACCATGGGGGACTTAAGAACCAAAAAAATGGAAAATTAATGCAATACCATTCCTGAATTTTTTGGTAACATTCTGTTTGTATGGTATATGCAAAAAATGTGTGGCACAAGCCATATCCCTTCCATTGAAAATTTTTATTACCATTCGTTTATATTATGTATTTTTATATATCCTATATAGATTGAGGGTATACCAGATTATGCAATACCATTTCAAATTTAGCAATATCTTTACCCTATTTGAGGAGAATAAGCAAAAAGTTTATTTTTAACTATAGTATGCTTAAACTATGGTAGATTTTGAGTTAAGCGAAGAACAAAAATTGTTGAAAGATATGGCACATAATTTCGCAACAAATGAAATGTTGCCAGTAGCTAGCAAATACGACAAAGAGGGTTCTTTTCCAGAAGAAGTTTATAGAAAAGCGTATGAAACAGGTATATTGGACCTAAATGTCCCTGCGGAGTATGGGGGAGGTGGTGCTAAATTACTTGATCAATGTATTGTGGTGGAAGAGCTAGCAGCTGCGTGTGCTGGTATGACTACAACGATCATTGCCAACTATCTTGCTTTACAACCTATTATAATTGCTGGTAGTGAAGAACAAAAGAAAAAATTTCTGGGAAATTTTACTTCAAGCTTTAATATCGCTGCTTTCTGCTTGACTGAACCTACATCTGGAAGCGATGCTTCCAATGTTAATGTTACTGTAAGAAAAGAAAATGGAGAGTATATACTGAATGGAAGAAAAACTTTTATATCTAATGCCCCCAAAGCTTCTTTATTCACTGTTTTTGCAACATTAAATAAGGAACTGAAGCATAAAGGTATATGTGCATTTGTTGTGCCAAGGGATGCAAAAGGGGTAGAAATAGGCAAAGAAGAAGATAAATTAGGTCACAGGGCAAGTGTTACTTCCGATGTAATATTCAATGACGTTCATATACCAGAAGAAAATCTACTGGGGAATGAAGGGGAAGGATTCAAAGTTGCTATGATGACTCTGGATACAACAAGACCGGTTATAGGTGCAATGGGAACGGGTCTGGCAAGAAGCGCACTAGAGTATGCTGCTGATTATGCAACCAAGAGAATAGCCTTCAAGCAGCCAATATCCAACTTTGAGGCCATACAATTTAAGATTGCGGATATCCAAAAAGAAATAGAAGCATCTAGATTGTTAACTTGGCATGCAGCATGGTTGATCGACCATGGATATAAGGCAACGATGGAATCCTCTATATCCAAGGTATGTTCATCTGATACAGCAATACATGCGGCGCTGGAAGCTATACAGATATACGGTGGATACGGTTACTCCCGCGAATATCCTGTTGAAAAATTACTGAGAGATGCGAAATTGCTTCAAATTTATGAAGGTACCAATGAAATACAGAGGTTAGTAATAGCGAAAGAATATCTATCCAAATTCAGGTAGATTATATGGAGCTATATTCCCTCATTTTTCTTGGCGCTTTTATTTTTGTTTTAGGGATTTTAGTATGGCGTGTAGTTGAGCTGCTAAGGATTTTGAAGTTGGGGAAACCTGCTTTTCCAATAAGAGAAATCCCTAAGCGTATATACATTTTCATAGTAAATGTCCTGGGTCAAAAGAAATTATTCGGGGAAACCAAACCGGGATTAATGCATGCCTTATTTTTTTGGGGGTTTATAGTAATAGGGTTTGATACAATAACCATTTTTGGCAGTATTCTTTTCCCTGGATTTGTATTACCTGTTATAGGGAATTCGGTAGCATATCCTTATTTATTATTTTTAGAAGACCTGTTTGCAGTTTTTGTGTTAGGTGCAATAATTTATGCCTTAACAAGAAGGCTAATTTTGCACGTCCCAAGGCTTTTAAACTCAAAAGAAGCTCTATTAATACTCATAATGATACTTACACTGATGATTACCAAATTGTTAATGGATGGTGCAAGATTAGACCTCGGTGAAATGAGCGAATATAAAGATTATCTCCCCTTTTCATATTTGGTCGGGCTATCTTTCAAAAGCCTATCCGCAACGTACCTAACCTATATAAGGAACACAGCAATTGCTATCCATGTATTTATCTTATTGTCTTTTATTGTATATGTTCCATACTCAAAGCACCTCCATATAATGACTGCTCCCTTCAACGTATTTTTCACAGACTTATCTAGCAAGGGTGTACCTCCTCCAATAAAAGATTTTGAAAAGCAAGAAAAATTCGGGGTTGAAACAATACGCGATTTTACATGGAAGGATTATCTAGACATGTATACATGCACTGAATGTGGAAGATGCACATTCAATTGCCCTGCCTTTTTAACAGGAAAAGAATTGTCACCCCGTGAGTTCATTCTGGACCTCAAGCACCATCTGTTTATAGAAAGTAAAAAATATCTGTATGGAAAAGAAACACCCAAGGATGTGAAATTAATTGACAATGTTATAAAAGAAGAAATAATCTGGGATTGTACAACATGTAGAGCATGTGAGAATGCATGCCCTGTGTTCATACAGCACGTACCAAAGATTATAAAAATGAGGCAAAACCTTGTTATGATGGAAGGTAAATTGCCTACATCAATGCAAACAGCACTTCAAAATTTAGAAACAAATTACAATCCATGGGGAATATCCTCTGAAGATAGGGAGCAATGGTGTAAAGATCTAGACATAAAAATAATGAATAAGGTCGAAGGCAAAGTGGAATATCTTTATTTTGTTGGATGTGCTGGATCATATGATCCCAGAGCTAAAAATATAGCAAGGTCTTTCGTTAAAATATTGAATGAAGCAAAAGTTAATTACGCAATTTTAGGCAATGAAGAAAAATGTACTGGTGATTCTGCCAAAAGGATAGGCAATGAATTTTTAGCCGAACAGCTTGCAAATGATAATATCTCCACATTTAAAAAATACAATGTAAAAAAGATCATTACAACATGCCCTCATTGCTATAATTCCATAAAGAACGATTATCCCTCCTTAGGGTTGGAAAATGTAGAAGTAATCCATCACACAGATTTTATCAATAACCTTATCAAAGAGAATAAAATTAAATTGAAGCCAAATAAAGAGAAAGTTACTTTCCATGATTCATGCTACCTTGCACGTTACAATGACATAACTGAATCCCCCAGAGAAGTAATACGTGAAGTCGGGCTAGACTTAAAAGAAATGCCAAGGAACAGAAAAAAAGCAATGTGCTGTGGAGCGGGGGGAGGTAAGCTATGGTTTGAAGAGAAAAAAGGCACGAGGATAAATGTAGCAAGAACTGAAGAAGCAATCAACACCGGTGCAAATACGATTGTATCTGCATGTCCATACTGTACAATAATGTTTGAGGACGGCATAAACGCTTCGAAAAATGATAATGTGAAAGTCAAGGACCTTGCAGAAATAGTTGCTGAAAATATGGGCTAAAACAAATCATTAAATATTTTTAAAAATATTGCTATGTATGTCCAATAAAGTTGTGGTTCTATTATCGGGTGGATTGGATTCTTCAACACTTACAGCATATTTGCAAAGTAAGGGCATGGAGCTTTATGCCATTACCATGCAATATGGCCAGATTCATAAAAAAGAAGTGGAATCCGCAATTTACATAGCAAAAAAGTACAATGTGAAAGAGCACAAAATTATAAACATAAACATGAACGACATATCTAAATCTGCACTTACTGATAGCAGTATATCTATACCTGAAAATAGACAAGATTTTCAAGAGATTCCAGTTACCTATGTCCCTGCAAGAAATATAATATTTTTGTCCATTGCACTATCCTACGCAGAAAGTAAAGGCATTGATAATATCGCTATAGGTGCAAATTCTATAGATTATAGCGGTTACCCGGATTGCAGAGATGAGTTTTTTAAATCCTACGAAAAAATGGCCAAGGTAGGCACAAAATACGGTGTAGAAGGGGGGGAATTCAAAATAATCCGGCCACTTATAAACATGAGCAAAAAGGATATCGTTTTGCTAGGGAATTCTCTTCAGGTACCTTTTGAACATACATGGAGCTGCTATAAGGGGGAGAATATCCCGTGCGGGGTGTGTGATTCATGCAAACTGCGCCATAAGGGGTTTGAAGAAGCAGGGGTGAAGGATCCTCTTGAAAATCATTGAAGTGTTCCATTCTATACAGGGTGAAGGACCCGGTACTGGTAGAAGAACCCTCTTTATACGTTTAGCTAAATGCAATCTACGGTGTACATGGTGCGATACGCAATATTCATGGGAAGAAGGATATGATTATTCTATAGAGGATATTGTTAAGGAAGTTAAAAAATACAATGTACCCTATGTTTGCATAACCGGTGGAGAACCCTTGCTGCAAAAAGAGGAAGTAAAAAAAATAATTGAAACGTTATCTGAGATGAAAACAATAAAAGATATTGAAATTGAAACAAACGGAACGATGGAGATAAACCCTCTTGTTAAGTATAAAAAAACCACGGTATCGATGGATATAAAATGCCCGTCTTCAGGTATTAAAAACACAAAAAAAACTAGATACGATAACCTGAAATATTTGAGGACCCGGGATCATGTAAAATTTGTAATCAAAGATACCACAGATTATGGATTCGCCATGGATGTTTTAAGAAAATATAAAATCAAATCAGAAATAATTTTCCAGCCTGTGTGGGGAACAGATCCTAAGTGGTTAGCTGAACGGGTATTAAACGACCAGCTCAATGTCAGGGTACAGCTGCAAACCCATAAATACATCTGGGGAGAAGAAAAAGGGCATTAGGATTCTCTAGTAATAATTTTATTAGAAATTTCCTCTAAAGTTTTTCTAAATTCCTCATTCTTAACTACGTGCAATTGCTCAATAGCTTCGTATACATACCCTTTTGCAATATCCATGGCTTTTTTTTCTATCTCCCCGGTTTTAAGGGTAGATAAAAGGTAATCCATATCCTCCTCTGTTTTGTTGCTTTTTTTAAACAATTCCAGAAACCTCTTTTTTTCAGTATCATCCAGCCCATTTTTTGCAATTATGGATATAATTGTATGGTTTCCACGCCTTAAGTCTGTGTATAAGCTTTTCCCCAGCTTCTTTTCATTCCCAAAATAATCAAGTATATCGTCTTTGATCTGGAAGGCGATTCCTAAACCAATGCCGAACTTTTCCATGGAATCAACAACCTCCTCCGGGTAATCTAGGTACATAACAGCGCTTTTTGATACAGCGGCTATCGGCATGGCCGTCTTCATTTCAACAATTTTGATGTATTCCTCCATAGACATATCAATCTTATTTCTCAATTTTTCTTCCATAAGTTCTCCATCGGCAACGTATTTGCAAGACTTAGCAAGTACCCTTCCAATATCACTTTTGTAAAGCGTTGCCAGTTCAAATGCCTTGACAAACAAAAAGTCACCTGATATGATTGCCTCTGTCAAACCGTATTTGCTAACAATTGAGGATTTGCCACGCCTTAATGTAGCACCGTCTATGATATCATCATGTATCAAAGTAGCAGTATGAACCATTTCAATGGCTGCCGCAAGGGGTATGATGCTATTAAAATCCTGACCTCCAAGAAATTTGTATATTGTAAAAAGAAGCAATGGTCTGAATCTTTTACCTCCTGATTGAATGGAATAAACCGCACTCTCCCTTACCAGAGAATTATCCTCGGAAGAGACCTTAACGAGATATTTTTCCAAAGAATCCAATACATCAAAAACATCTTTTCCGATTAAATCTTCAAGCGTATCCTGGCTATAATGCCCAACATGGGAAATCAATATATACACACTCCTAACATATCATTATAACACTAATAACATATAAAAATTTGCAATACAAAAGCCAAAAAATCATTTAAAAATAAAAAAGTTTAGTCGATGTTATCAATACCGACATCATCGTTATCAATGGATTTCTTAATTTTGGATTCAAATAACTTTGCACTTGCTGGACTCTGACCGATCAACGAAGCTGAGTTAACACCTGTTATAATAAGCATGACCTTGATTCCACTCTCCATAGTCGGGTCAACTGTGCATCCCCATATCATCCTTGCTCTCTTGTTGATTTTTGATCCTACAATTTCAGCAGCTTTCTGTGCTTCCGTTACAGTCATATCAGGTCCACCCACTACCCTTACAAGCGCACCCTGTGCATTCCTGAAATCTGCATCGTTCAGGCCCAGCAAAGGCGATGTGAGCGCTTCATTCACAGCTTCTGTTACACGGTCAGTTACCGAATCAGACTCCCCCAGACCTATCATTGCAACTCCTCCATCTTTCATTACTGTCTGAAGGTCGGCATAGTCAATATTAACGAGTCCAGGTTTTGTTACGATTTCAGTAATCCCTTTAATAGCAGTCATGAGTACTTCATCTGCTACTTTGAAAGCAGCATCCAAAGGCATTTTAGGAACAAGTTCTAGCAATTTATCATTTGAAATTACAATCGTGGTATCGCAAACCTTTCTCAATTTCTCAATACCAGCCATGGCCTGCTCTTTTCTTACACTGCCTTCTGCGGAAAAGGGTATCGTTACAACACCCATTACCAGTGCACCGGCACTCTTTGCCATTTTAGCTACATAATGCGCTGAACCTGTACCTGTACCACCACCCATACCAGCTGTAACAAAAACAATGTCTGCATTTTCTACTGCCCTTTTTATGTCTTCTTCATTCTCTTTGGCGGCTTCTTCTCCTATTTCTGGCTTGGCACCTGCACCCAAACCCCTTGTAAGCCTCTTACCGATCAATATTTTATTTGAAACTTTAATGGTAAGCAAATGTTTTGCATCAGTATTTAAGGCATACATTTCCGCTCCTGTTATGCCTTCTTCCACACACCTGTTAATGGTGTTAGATCCACCTCCACCACAACCGAATATCTTTATCTTGACTTTTAATTGTTCAGCTATCTTGGCCAATTCCTCATCTGCTGGATTTATAACCTGTTTTGCAACGTTATTTTCCGAAGGAGCCTGCCCTTTCTCGATTTCCTGCTTTCCCAAAGCAGCACTTATCAATGACTTTACCATGTGTTATCACCACAATTCATAACTAGTAGTAGGTATTAACTACATTATATTTAAATTTTTTGAAAAAAATGCCATAGGTCATCAAAAAGGTTGTATATGTAAGACGAAATTATGTTTTGTTTTGCTGATTTTTTGATTCTATTTTACTATCAACTTTTTTTCTGCGCTTTAGTACAACCAACAACACAATTACAATCACTGCAATAATTATTATAATTACCGGTGCCAAAAAAGAACTGGAAGATATTCCTGCAGCATTGTTATTTGAAATCCTAGTTGCGTTAATTTGAATGGTAATGTATGGTGTGGAATTATCAGTTATCTTTATTATCCCTTTTTGAGGCGCTATATAATATCCATTGATGGGCATTATGCTGTAATTATAAATCCCTGCCATAACAGAGACTGTTATTTCATAGGATACCGTGGTATATTTAGAATTGTTAAAGTAAACTCCCCATGAAAAGTTTGATGGAAGCCCTTTTATTATAAACACAACCACATAATGCTCCAATGACCACGAAATATTTTCAGTTATATTGCTATTGTAAACATTTACATATCCTGCAGTAACATTTGATACAAAACCAGGTACTGATAAAACTGTAAATTGGTAATCTCCCTGTTCTTCCCAAAAAGTAATGGTGCTGGAAGTAGAATTTTTAATAATGTTGGACAATGAAATTGACCAGGAGGTAGTGGGCTTCAAACCGGTTTCATAAAATGTTATCGAATACAGCCTGACGAAATTAATTGAAATGTACTGGCTTGCCCCATTTACTTTTATCTGGGCATTGGAAGGGGTAACATTATAGAAAGGAACTGGTGTAACATTGTACATATAGGTGCCGTTGATTTCGCTAAATGTTATAATGGATGTACTCGAAGATTCCATTACATTGTTAACTGTAACATGCCATAAAGTGCCTACAGGAAGCCCGGACTCTTCAAATATAATATTGTATAGCGTGTAAAAAACTATTGAAACTGTAGAATTAGTTCCCTTAACTGAAACAGTACCCTGTGAGGGAATGGCATCATATCCCGCCAATGGCACAATGCTATACCTATACGTGCCATTTATCAGATTAAACGTTACCGTACTTGTATTGCTAGATACTACATTACCGATATTTACACCCCATGTAACATTTGAAACCAATCCATGTTCAGTAAAGGTTATTGAGAAGGTTTCGTTGAAAACGATGTTCATTGTAATGTTTGATCCGTTGATTTTTATAGACCCTTTTTGGGGCGAAGGAATGAATCTGTACAAGGAATTGATGGTATAATCCATAGATCCATTAATGGTATTGAATGTGATGTTATTTCCCGTAGTATACATTAATCTGTTGTTAATGTCCATAGACCAGTTAGTCCCTATAGGAAGCCCACTCTGGTAAAACTTAACCCAAAATGATTCATTGAAATTTACATTGATGTATACGCTGCCCCCATTTAATGAAAAGGTAGAATAAGATAATGAGATGTAATTCCTAGGTGCATACACAAAGTATTGATAAGTTCCATTAGGAAGCTGATACACTATTGTATTCTTCGTTGTGTACTTCAAGGTATTGTTAATTTTTATAGACCAGTTATCGTTTACGGGCAACCCTGTTTCCTTAAAGGTAACATTGTACTTGAATACATACCATTTAATAAATAAACTGAGGTTTTTTCCGTTAACATTTACGTTCCCTGAATAACTAACATTAGGGTAATACCCACCCAACGGCATTATTGAATAAGTATAGCTACCATTCTTCACTGTGAAAACAATTGAAGAGCTTGTCCCTTTATTCAATGTTGAATTTAACTTTATACCCCAGGTAAAGCCATAAGGTAAACCACTCTCTATGAAAGTTACGTTGTATGTATGATTGAAGGTAACTGGTATGGTTACATTGCTCCCCTTGATTACAACGTTACCCTTGTATGGGGTAGGTGTGTAATATGAACTATTGTTTATGTTGTAATAGTAAGTCCCATTATAAACCGGTATTTTTATGGTAGGTGTATTTGAACTGTAATACGTGCCGTTGAAATCTATGTTCCATTTAAGGTTAGCTGGCAAGCCAGTTTCACTAAAAGTGGCATTATACCACACATTGCTAACATACAAAACCAGTGATTGCTCCCCAGTAAGGTTACCGCTACTTTTTGTAGAAGGGTTATAGTTAGTGCCAGTGATATATATCACATATTTCCCCGCTTTTGCATTAGTATGTTCATATAGCGTCAAAGTTGCAGTGCCAGCACTGGCATTATTAGGCGCTGGTGAAGTGACATTTGTGTTCAAGGTAGCACTGATTCCAGACGGTATGTCCTTAACTGTTAAGTAAACGGAACTGTTGTACAGAGTAGGATACCATGTGCTAACTTTTACATAGGCAGTTGATCCAACCTTTAATGAAACCGTGCTCACATTGGTATCGATAAAAAATTTCAGAGCCATGGTGAAGTTCCATGAATTCAGAGAGCCCCATCCACTACCGTAATCCCATCCTACTTTGGCAGGATTATGATAATTAACTGGGTAGGTAGTTACGTCAAAAAAGGGTGGAGAGGTATACTTTGCATTGTTAGGGCCTATCTCATAAAACAGAGGGTCTACGAATCCCAATCCCCATGGTTGATTGTAAAAAACACCTATATATGCATCTATCTCAGTTATCTGACCTGCTACAACAGGACATGCCACGCTGGTTCCTCCTACGGAGTAATATCCAGCATTACTGGTTCCGGAACCAAGGTAAATGACCGAATTATTAGCTATCGCAGATACATCTGCAATATCCCTTCCAGCTGTGCTCCCTCCATTGTTGGTTACAGCAGGGATATCCTGCCATGAAGGCATTGGATAGGCAGTGCTTGTTCCGCTCTCTGTACCGTAGTGATATCCAGAACTGCTTGTATTTTTGTTATCATACCATACAGTTTCATAGGATAGCGGGTGTGTAACGTTTGTACCAGTGCCGTCATTGCTGGGGTTACCATTCAAGCCTATGGTTAATCCCCCTACAGCAACGAATCCATATGTATTTAAAGCGTCATTAGCAGGGTTGCCCATTGTGGTAGTATCTCCATTATCCCCGGATGAAGCTAAAACCGTAATTCCTCTTGCCTCCATTTCCTGGACATCTGCCTGAACAGTGCTAGAGCTTTGTACATCACTTCCTGACCCACTCGTTCCCCATGAGTTGCTCACCGCAGTCAAATTGGCAATGTTCACGGCTATATTATATTCATTATCCGGGAAATTACTTTCAGAAGGCCCTCCACTAGAACCTGGACCGTATACATTTATTACATTACATCCCGGAGCCTGCATACCAGAAAACTCAAGATCAAGTGTGTTTTCCACATAAACGTTATAATAATCTTTTTCAGCCGAAGATCCCGGTGGAACAGTTCCACTGGTCCCAATGCCCCATATATGGGGTATGCCATTATCATTCCTTTCCCATAAAGGCATATTGTGATCGTAGTAGTAGAATACATCAGCAGGATTAAACGGAGCTACTTGAGACCCTGTCAAAGTGGTGCCTTCCCATAGAATCGTAGCTATCGTCCTCCCAAAAGCGAATATATGATTGGTGCTAGGTGCGGCAGAAGCGGAATTGTTATAGAGTTCTATTGTATCATAGGCTTTCTGGAGGTCCGAAGAATACACATATGGAAATACACCATTAGCTATAAAATTAGGGTTTATCTTTCCCTGTATCTGCATATTCATCGTGTATCTAGTTGCATTATTGGTACCGTCTATACCCCTGATATAGGGTACAAAGGTGGAGGGCAAGTAAATAGGGCCATTTACAGACCAAAAAATCTCATTGAATCCATTTATCGTGGTTTTATATTCCTGAAATTTTACATGAAGTGCATTTTCAACATTTTCCATGCTATCTTCAACTGTTACAGTTACCCTGTCCTTCCACGTGTATTCAATATGCAACCCTTTGCTTTCCAGATATTCTACAAGGCCATAATAAACGTCAGAAGGCGGTGAAAAATCTTTTATAAATTGTTGTTGAGTCAAGAATTTCCTGTATTCAGATGATTTTGGGTTGTTTAAATTAGCAAGTAAACTGTTCAAAGAACTTTCATTACTAAACTTAAGTGTAAAGCTGATCCAAACAGTAGTGTTCAGAGATGGCACTCCCACTGCAACAGAATGGTTAAGCAAATATTCATCATAGGAAAAAGGTACGGCTATGAGCAGTGTTTTATTAGAAGGATAGTTAATAGGGATTGCATTGGCAGAAAACGACAATAAATACATCAATATCAAACCCACAGAAACAAAAAATAGAAATTTTTCATTCATGTTTTCAATATTAATTTAGTCTAATATATACTTTTTTTATTTTTATTTTTTATAATATTAATAATTTAAGAAATAGATTTTTAAATGATTATAAAATACTCTAAGAGCCAAGTATTATTATAAAAATTTAGTTAAATATTCCCATCAAGAAATGCGTTTCCCTGAGTGGTTGGCATTGACGAATCCATTTTTCACCACATGAATCCCCCTAATAAAAACATCTGTTGGAAATATCGCATCAAAACCTTCAAACGGGCTCCATTCAGATTTTCCATGCAGATTCTTCCCTTTAATTGTTTTATCTTTATGCATGTCAAAAACAGCAAAAGAAGCATCCCTGAATTTCTCAATTGATCCCGCATTGATACCGAATTTTCTTGCTGGATTTAGGCACAAGGCATTTATCAATACCTCTAGAGGTACCTTGCTTTTCTTGGCAAGGTTAACAAACAGAGGATAGGTTGTTTCTACACCAGGTATGCCTGAAGGCGCTTTATCAAAAGGCACCTCTTTTTCATCCAGTGAGTGAGGTGCATGATCAGAAGCTAAAATGGGTATTTCATTATTAACAAACTTTTCCATCAACAAATTCCTTTCATATTCACTTCTCAACGGGGGATTCACTTTTCCAAAAGTGCCCAAAGGCATATTGTAACTCAAAAGAAGATGATGTGGTGTAACCTCAAAACTTTTACCTTTTAACAAATCTACATTTTCTGGACAACTGACATGTGCAATATGGAAAGAATCAGATTTCAGGGCTAAAATCCTTCCAATAGCTACTTTTTCAGATTGGCAACTTCTGTATGCACTATACCCTTCCAACGTATGTTCCTTAAAAGGTCCAAACGATGCAGAATCCTCTGCATGCACAACACAGAATTTTTTTGAATCCGATAATTCAATGGAAATATCTTTCAAATCTTCTGGGTTATCTAAAACAATATTCCCTGTGGAGGGTGCAAGATAAATCTTGAAGGCATCTACATATGCAGAAAGTTTTTTAACTACGCCTTTTCCCCCAACAAAGGCATATATGCCGTAATCGGCATAGGAATGCTTTTCCATGATTGATAACTTGTCCTTGATGGCTTCTATTGACGATGTTGGTGGAACTGTGTTAGGCATATCCAAATATGTACTCAACCCACCATAAATTGCTGACATACTTCCACTTTCAATGGTTTCTTTATGTGTCATGCCTGGTTCCCTAAAGTGAACATGTATGTCTATACCTGCAGGAAGGATAACGTTGCTACCAAAATCGATTTTATGCATGAAATTAATATGTGGTTTTACTTCTTGTATAATGCCATCCTTTACTGCAATTTCTCCATCTAGAAAATTTCCGTTATTCCATATCCTTCCTGATACAACAAAATCATATCCCATATATACCCCTTTATCAAATATTTTTTAACTTAACTAAAGTTGTTATCCCTGTTTTTGTTATCTCTCCTATCTTAATGCAATTTCCTATACTTATATTCCTACAAAAATCTTTTTTATCGATTTTGGAAATTTTATAGAATGGTTAATAGTTTGGGGTAAGCAGTAAAATAGTGACATTCAGTAGATACACGAACTTTCTCCAATAGAAACATTTATACGGTAATACCAATAGAAATGCTAAGGCATTTTAATAAAAAAATTAAATTTTTGATGGTATTAAAATAGCAATGCAATAAAATGGTTATAAACAGTTATAGTATCTTAAGCCGGTTTTTTGTAAAGATCGATATACTTCTTCAAGTTATCTATGTTCTGACGTATATTTTCAATCTTTTGTTCTTCGCTTTTTATAATCTCTTCCAAGATAGATTCCAACGGTTTAGTTAATTTATAGTAATGTACCGGCCTGCCCTTGCCTTCTTTTTTAATATCCCTTTTGCTTACCCATCCTCTATTCCTCAGTTCTTGCATTGCTATAGAAACTTCTGGTTGCCTCAATCCCGTAGAACCTTCAACTTCAACAGAGGTAGTTTCACCACGAGGAGCTAAATATGCTAAAGCCTTTCCAACGTTTTTAGGTATATTAGCTTTAATAAGAGCTTTCACAAATTCTTCTTCTTCATTTGTTAGTTTTGATGCCATATAATTACACCTACTCATTTATTAAATTAAAAGTATATATTATTTTCTCTTACTTTGTGTATAAAAAATAATTTCATATAAATATTTAATCTATATTTAACAAATTTACTATAGTTTTGCGTTTTTGAAAAAAGTTTTATGCTATTATATATTACCATATTTAATGATAGAAATTCCCATTTATCAGGGCCCGGACATATTTAATTTATTGGTAAATGAATTCAATCTATACTTCAAGAATTACAGGAGTTTTAATCAATTCAAGAATATTGCAAATGCTAATGATATTTAATATCTAACTCCGCAGATTTTTGGTAATATGTTCGTCCAATTTGTCAAGTATTAACCTCGTCTTTTTTGGTATTTCCGATATAACCCATTTGTCTCCTATACTTACCTTGTGTATCCTTGACAGGCATACCAATAGTTCTGATGGTGAATACTTTTTCAGCAAATCCTTCTCCACAAGAATGTTGTATATCCTATAGTAGATCAGCATCGATACAAAGTTTATCATCATCCAACCCTCTATTTCGTAGTCGTCCCTCATATATGTTCTGTCTCCATGCAGCGTATTCTTGAAGGTATCATAC
>JBMFVL010000007.1:0-47674 GCA_049966015.1 Thermoplasmata archaeon
ATGTAAAAAATACCTATAGGGTTTTACTGACACGTGGGATGAAAGGTTGCTATGTTTATTTTATGGATAAGGATACAGAAAAATTTTTCAGGTCAAAAATTAAAATTTAATTTTTTGTTTTTTATCTATCATTAATTTTAACTTTAACTCTTTATGTGATTTATTAATACAGTATCTTGAATGTCATCTAAAGTTGGAAAGTTGTGTTAATAGACAGTATGGACCGGTCGGGATTTGAACCCGAGACCTCTGCTTTGCGAAAGCAGCGATCTTCCAGCTGATCTACCGGCCCGTTAAAATGCATATTTTCTTCCAAGTATTTGTACCTTGGGAACATACCCGAAATATTCTCCGAACAGGGGGGGTACAACATAATCTATAGATTTGATATAGTTAGACGTATAAAATTCATAACTTATGGGAGCACCGGGGCTTAAAGAGGCAAAATTTGAAAAATTGTAATAATACATCAATGCTGCAGGATTGCCGTTGTCTATGTATTCTATGAATCTATACGGATCTTTTAATAGGAATTCATGGGTAGAGGGGTCTATTTGCCCTATGACATATCCGCCGTTAACGAGGGGAAGGCATGCCATATCCCATGCATGATCAGTCCATGTTAAAGTGGAAGTATCGTATAATGGCCCGAATACCACCCATGTAGGTATGCCCGCTGCCCTTGCAATGGAGGCATACAAAAAGGCCATTTCATCTGCTCTCCCCCAGTGCCTTTCCAACACTGTCGTGGAATTTGCGGGGCTGGTTTCATTGGCATCTATTTTGTATTGGATGTGCGTAATTTCCCATATGAAGATATTGTCTAGAGTGCTATACACGTTGGTGGAGTTGGCTTCCAAGGATTGTGCAAGAGATTTTATTGGAGGTGCAGTGGGCGTTATTACCCATTCATCGGTATTGTCTGGATACTGTGTAACCAAATTTTGAGGTTCCTGGGATATTAACCCGTAGCTTGATGGCTCCATGTTCCATGATTGGGTAATGGATTTCAGCCTGTAAGTTATCGATATATTGCCAGATACCTGTGCAATATTTGAGTTGAATATAAACCAGTCAGTGCCGTATTTTTTTTCCACTATGAACGGCACATTGGGGGATATGGCAAAGGACACCTGTTCTCCTGCTATGGTGGGCGGGGCAGGGATGTGTATGCTGTAGTTTGCAGTGTTGGGTGGTATTATGATGGTTCTTGTTACTGATATCTGGGTTTCTGTTATGAAAGAGGTTTGAGCTTCATTGGACAGGGCCGTTATGAAAGGATATTCCAGCAATATGACAATTATGATTATTCCTATAATAGCTATAGCAATGTTCTTTTTCCATAATTTTTTATTGCTATGGCTGCCTTCTACAAACAGATAGGTCTTTTTTTCGGGTAAAGGGGGTTTAGGTTCCCAGCTTGTTTTGCAGTACGGGCATGTTATTTTTTTTGTATCTTTTACATTGAATTTTTTCCAGCATGCCGGGCATTTGATTCTCGTCTCACTCATTGAACTCAAAATGCATTTTAAATATATAATGAATTTTTATTTTTGTAAAAAATAGAGGATTTTTTAGAAAGATTTTGCGTAGACAAGGACATCTTTGGATTCTTTTCCGCATAACAGGCACTTCCCTCTGGCTCCGTTATGGCCATACAATGACCCTAACAGCTTCATGCCAGTATGCTCTTCCATTGTTTTAGCGCAGTTTTCATCTCCACACCACTGGACCCTGAACATACCTTCTTTTTCCTTCATTTCTTTGAGATCTTTGGCATCGATAAAGGATTTATCAAATTCTTCTTTGGCCTTTTTGTACATTATGGAGCTTATTTCTGAAAATATTTCTGAAAATAATTTATAGGGATTTTGTAGAATATCGCTTTTCTTAACGAACCTTGCTTCATTGTTCACACGTATTTTGATCCTGTATTCCCCTTTCGTTAATTCTTTTTCACCGATTTCAAGCCTTAGAGGCACACCTAGCTGCTCCCAGTAATAGAATTTGTTTCCAGGGGTTATATCCCTGTCATCAACCTTTACACGGATACCGTTGCTCTTCAGCAATTCAAATAACATTTTGGACTCGTCCTTTATTTTTTGTTCTGTCGTTTTGTTGTAAATGGGTACGATAACCACCTGGTACTGGGATACAGTGGGTGGCACTATAAGGCCCATGTCATCTCCATGCACTCCCACTATGGCTCCGACAAGCCTTTCAGACATTCCGTAAGTTGTTTGGTAGGCGTATTTCCATGTCCCGTCTTTGTCTTCAAAGGTAATTCCGTAAGCTTTTGAAAAATTTTGACCGTACTGATGAATGGAACCTATCTGGAGGGTTCTTCCTCCCATGAAAGTATCTATGCCCAGAGAGTATACCGCACCGGGGAATTTATCCCAGTCAGGCCTTTTGCATACTACGTAGGGAATTGATATGGCATCTGCCACATTTTTCATGATTTCAAGTTCCGTTTTTATTTCATTTTCCGCAGACTCGTAGCTTTCGTGGCATGTATGTGCCTCAAAAAAGTGGATTTCCCTTACACGTACAAAAGCCCTAGTCTGCTTCGTTTCATATCTGAACGTATTGACAATCTGGAATATTTTCAATGGAAGGTTTGTATGGGACCTTATCCATTCTGAAAAAATGGGGTACATGGCGGTTTCACTCGTCGGTCTTAGCAGGAGTTTTATATCGAGTTCGTTGTTACCTGCCCTTGTCGCCCAGTAAACTTCATCATTGAAACCTTTTATATGCTCCTTTTCTTTGTTGAATTCTGTTTCTGGAATGAGAAGGGGGAAATAAACCTCTTCGTAATTGAAGGCATCCATCTCTTTCCTTATAAAAGAGTCAATGTTTAGCATTAAGTTCCAGCCCTGTGGAAGCCAGATATTCATACCTTTAACAGGATACCTTTTGTCTATCATGTTGCTTTTTTCTATAACTTCGTTGTACCATTCAGAAAAATCAGACATTTTTCCCATATTTCATTCCTCTTCGTGAGCAGACTGTTTCAGTTTAAAGTATTGCGTCAGTAAAGCTGCAAAAATAGATACACTTATTCCCAATATTAAACTTACCCATATAAGAGGCAAGGTTTCCGGAGAATATCCTATTGATGAACTTATCAGAGAATATAGCCCCCAGAAAGTCAGAGAAACAGCAATGATGGTTGTATTGATAACCCATACAGATCTCGGAACTCTCCATTCTTCTATTATAATATCAACCCTGCTAGCCATTTCGTATAGCCATACAGACAATACCCACCACCAGAAACCATTTGAAAACCCATACAAGATCTTATTGATAAAAATGTTAGTTGAACCCATAGCTTTATAGGAATACAGAACCCCTACTAAAAAAAGAGCAATTGCAACCAGATATATTATAAATGAGGCATGACCGCTCATTGCGTATTTTTTCGTATCGGTGAAGAAGTTCAGCATGTGTTCTTCCACGGAATACGCCCATGCCAGCAAGTAAATGCCCAGTAAAATGGATATTAAAACCACACCCTCTTTTAGCATGTCCATCCCATAGCTTATGGCAATAACCAGCAGAATGAGTGAGAATGGAACGATGATTTTTTGCCTTAATTTAGGGTCTTTCAGGGATTTGGTGATTAAATAATAGGTACCTTCAACAGAGGCATTTTGCCTTACGTATACCCTTTTTACGTGTAGAATTTTCATTCTGGAAGATAGTAAGGGGTATATGAACTCGTCTTCAGCACCATCACTTATTAAGATAGCATCATCCACTTTGAATTTTGCAAGAACCTGTTCAAATTGGTTTGAGATTATTTTATCTGAAACCAGCCCCACCTTGGCATTACCAGTAAGGGTTACTATTTCTACTTTATCATCATCACTTTTTTTTATTTCTTCGTACATTGATAAAGCAGAGAACATCACATTTACATCAGCATCTTCAGGATCAGCCAGGGCTAGGGCATTGGCAGCCTTAAGGTTATCTTCCTTGCCAATAATAGGACCTTTTATCCCTGTTTTTCTTCCTATATCGTCATCCCGATCAACGCTAATTATAAGAGTATACCCCATACCTTTCGCCACTGTTAGTCCCGGCTGCCTGATTTGAACAGGCGACCTTAGGATGTCCGAGGGAGATCTGATTTGATCAGATTACACCAACTACAGTCCCACGCTCCACCAGTCTGAGCTAAGCCGGGAAATTTTCATTTAATGCCATTATCTAATACTTATTTTTGGTTATATAATTTACGGAAAATAAGGTTCGTTACCCCCACCTTTTAATTACATATCTAGGCAACGGAATGCATAGCTCACATTGATTTTTTCCCGTATTTGCTTTCTATTGATTCTATAAGCTTTTTTTCTACGGTTATTAATGAAATATCCCCTGATAACCTTTCCAGCATGTTTCTGAGAACATCCTGTTTTCTTTTGAAATCAGGTGAGACAATATAATGGCTAAAATTCATTGTGAGGTCATAAAGGGAGTTCATTTCATCGAGAATTTTCATTGCCTTATCAAGATCGTTATTTCTTATGGAATTAACTGCCAGCCTTTTCAATTCCCCTGTGAAATCCATAACACCTAAGATGAAAGGAACCTCATCAACTCTAAGATTTTCAGGTGTGATGGATTCATTCCCGTAAACATAATTGAAAAACAGCATTGCCTCTGTAAATTCTTGCATGCCTAACTCTACATTGGGCAGATATAGCAATTCTTTGTTGGGGCCAATGATATCCAGTAATTGATTGTAATTCTTTTTAAGCACCTGGATGTCTGGCTTGAGATTTCTATGTATCGATTGAATAACCTCTGCCGATTGCTTGACTACCAGCTGGCTTTGCCTTTTTATTGCATCTACGAGTATAGACTTTTCAATCAACAGGTCTTCTATTTTTTTTATTGTTGATTCCAGAGATTTCATTTTTTACTACCTTTTGAATGCTCCCGCCGGGATTTTCAATGTTTTTGAACCCGGGGCCGAGACTGGCTCCGATATACTCGAGAGGCCTCGATGTTTGGCCACTACACTACGGGAGCATACCTAAACATATTTTTTATTGATATTTTTAGTTTGCCATTGATTCTAAACTATTTTCAGGAAACTTTCCTCTTTACTGTTATGGGTATAACACCTTTGTTGAACTCTTCTTCTGCAATGATCAATGGATCGAACATGTTCTCCACTTTAATAAGTGCAGGTGCACCCATAGCAATCTGGAGTGCTCTTGCTCCGATTATTCGTGCTTTTTCATATTTTGTGTACATTTTTTCAACCTCTAACCAAATATTTTCTTTATATATCGCTTCCATATATCCTCAATCTCCTTCTCTCTCAAATCAAGTATCTCAGATATCCTTGAAAGAGAAGTATCCCTGTCTTCAATTATGTGCCATGCAATTCTGTACTCTAATGTATCGATACCACATTCTTTTTCAATTATGGACTCAATTAGAGAGTTTACCTTATCTTTTAAAGACAGCAGCTCCCTTTGTTTGTTTGCAACATTGGAATATTCTTTGTCTAGGTAGTTAGATAACGTTCTAAGAATTTTAAGCTTTTCTATATTGTTTGACTCTTTTGATATTTTTGCTATTGCTTCTTTGTATTCATTGTTTTCAACTTTTTCAATCGAATTCGGGATGTGGACAACAGAAAACACGTTTGAAGATATATTTATGCTTATCGACATTGTCTTGGCTATGTAATAATATTTCCTTTTGGGCCCACCTGACTTGGACTCTTCTGTGTAACTTTTAACGATTTTGTATTTTTCCAGTATTTTTAAATGCTTGGATATGGATTGCTGGCTAACGCGTAGGTCCTTGGCTAATTGAAGGGGATAAGCTTTCCCTTCTGATAATCTTTGAATGATTTTTCTCCTTATGGAATTGCCCAATACCTGTAAAATATCGTCTAGCTCATTGTTTTCAACCATTTGTATAACACCTATAGTTGTTAACTCATTATCTACATTTTACTATTTAATCCCTTTCATTTATATATAACTTTTTCTTTTTCTATCGCATACAGGATTATACCCACAATTATTAACATTGTTCCCAAGTACAGGGATTGAATGCCAAGAGAAAGCATAACAATCATTGATAATACCACTGAAGAAATCTGGATGTAGGGATACCATGGTGAATTGAATCCTTTTAATATTTTTCTTTTTCTCAGGATTCCTACGGCTATTCCTGTCAATGCATAGGAGAAAATCACCCCGAAGTTTGATGCCAGTACAATATAATTTAGATTGCCTAAAAACACTGAAAAAACAGTTACCGCACCGATTATTACAACTGACCTTTTGGGAGAATCTGCGTGCCCTATCCATTTAGGTAACATGCCATCTTCACACATCTGTAACAAGGTTCTTGAACCCGCCACTATAAGGGACATGGTAACTGTAAATGTTGATACTATGGCAACGAGGCTTACAATGTCTATAATAAAAAAAGGTGCATGTGAATACATCATCGCATTCGATAATGGGCTTCCTGACATACCGTACAGGTACCATGGCATCATTGCTAGCATTCCAATAACCACCAATATATACAGAACTGTACTTATTGCTAGGGAAATCATTATAGCTTTAGGTGCGTTTTTGGCACCGTTTTCCACTTCTGGAGTTAATGTCGCTATTGTATTGAATCCAGAGTATGCGAAGAAGGCTAGAGAAGCGGAGTACACTATACTTAATGGGCCTTTGGGCAGAATGGGGGTAAACCTTGATACTTCCCATTTACCATAAAAAAATGAAACGATAATAAAAATCACCAATCCCAAAACGGTAATCGCAACGAGGGTCTGCTCTATTTTGGCAACCATTTTTATCCCGATATAGTCTATCAATGTTATTACCAGTATCAGCATTATTGCAATTACAACTATTAACGAATTTGAGGAAATATTCCATATAGAAAGCAAATAAGAGGAAAAACCTATAGATACAGCAGCACCTGCTATGGCGTAGGAGATTGATCTCAACCATCCTACAACGAATCCAAGAGAATCCCCCATCGTTTCTTTTACGAAGGAATACAATCCTCCATGCGTTATTATTTTGGAAGATAATTCAGCACTGTTTAACGCTACCGTTGTGGCTAAAATACCTGTTAGAATAAAAGACAATAAAGCACCGGGTCCAGATTGATATATTACCAATCCTGCAAGCACGAATATCCCGGCGCCTATAATGTTGCCCAGTCCAATGGAGACCGCTTGCCATAAGGTTAGTTTCTCTTTTTTACCCATGCTTTTTACATTGCTACTTCATATATAAATTAATTTGAATACATGGAAAAAAAGATATTCATTTACGCATTCATTGGGGATAGGAATGGTTGATGTCGGATGATGCAGTAAATATCCCTTATGTAGAGATCAGGGATGGTTTTCTATGGAATTCCAGTAAGAAGGATATCATAAGAGATGAAAATAACGAACCAGAAGATCCATTTTATATCGTTGATAAACTCTCAAAAATTTCAGGGATTGTATACATTATAGATATAAATGGGATTGAAGATAATTCTCCTCAGTTAGACTTGCTTCAAGAATTAACGGAATATAGCAAGTTATGGGTGGATACATCTCCTAGGAGGATTGAGGATGTTTATGATGTGCTTATTGTTGGGGCTATGAAATCGATTATTAATACCTTCTACATAAAAAAAGAGGGCATAATAAAAATCTTTGAAGATACTGTTAATATAGGGGTAAGGTTAAGGGGGGATGACATTGATTATAAAGATATACCTGCCCTGAAAGATATTGGAATCGATACCTTTGTTATTGAGGATTATGATAAACTGAACAAAGAGCTTTATTTTTTAACTGAAAAAATGGATATTGATATGATGAGCAAGTGCAGAGGAATTATTTACAGAGGTGCATAGGTATGGAATTGAAGGATTCTGAAATTATGCTTATACAGATATTCAAAAAAGCTGGAAAGGAGGTATTGTCAAAGAAGGATATAGTGGATATTATGTCATATAAATTTAGGTGGGGAGCGCCCAGCGATATGGAAAATAAGATGGAAAAGATCCTCAATGAATGTAAAGGCATATGCACTGTTAATGGTGATTATGTGACAATAAAAAAAGAATTTGTAAACGAAGGGAGGCAATACCATATAGATGATGTTGGAAAGGGGAACGCCCCTTCTATGAGCAATCAAGAAAAAGGGGTAGAAAAAGCAGTTGAACAACCAAAAACACCGATGGATCTTGTGCTTGAATATATAACAAGCAGGGGAATTAATAAAGAATCAATCCAAAAAAAAGTAGAACAGTTTATGTTTGAAAAAAAGGTTTATCTAGAAATAGCTTATCTGTTTTACTTGATGAATTACGAACCTCCATCTGAGCTCATCGGAAAGATGGATAGTTACATCAAAAAAATCCATTTTCATTTTGTAGATTCAACAACGCCGTAGCCTATTAATCTCCATTTACCTTCCACTTTTCTTCCAATAGCAACGCGCTCTTTTTTGGTTACGCATATGGGGATTTTGAGATTCATGGTTACCATATCACCTTTAACGTTGCTGACCATTCCCTTGGTTATAGAGGTACCTACGGCAAGCATTAAACCTTCATCTTTTTTTATCATCTCTATGTTCTTTTCCTGATAGCTCCCTACAATGCGCTGCATTAAATTCACTTTTAGGGTAATCATTGTTGAAATGGGAGGTAAATTACCAGGAGACCCCATCAAATTTCCGATCAGGCCGTCAGCTTTTGTTAATGAAGGGTCCAGTGTGGTTTCTATACCGATAAGGCCACCGGGCCTAGCCTTTTGCAAAGAGAGATTCCCGCTATGTATTGAAACCACTTTTGTTATGAGGGGGGTCCATTCATTCTTTTTGTTGGGATTTTGAATTCCTGGAACTATTTCTATTTCATCACCTACGGATACCGACCCCTGGATTATAGAACCGCCTATAACACCACCTTTGAGGTCATCAATCAATGTACCTGGTTTGTTCACGTCAAAAGACCTTGCTATATACATTTTAAGGGGAGCATTTTCGTTCCTTTTATTTGTAGGTATATATTTTTGGATCATCTGGATTATGACATCTATATTGATATGATGATTCGCTGAAACCGGGATTATAGGTGCATCTTTTATAGATGTGTCTGCTAAGAAGGATTGTATTTCGTTGAAACTTTCTCTGGCGCGTTCTTCTGAAACGATATCAATTTTGTTCTGTATTACAATAACGTTTTTTATTCCTATTGTTTCAATTGCTAACAGATGCTCTTTGGTCTGTGGCTGGGGGCATTTTTCATTGGCTGCTATTAACAGCAATGCACCTTCCATCATTGCCGCTCCAGATAGCATGGTAGCCATTAAAGTTTCATGCCCCGGTGTATCGACAAAAGATATTGTCCTTAACAGAGTGGTCTTGGCTCCGCAGATAGGGCAGGTCTCACTTGTGGAATAACACTCAGGTTCAGGGTGGTTGGAGCACTTATAAAAAGCGGTATCCGCATAGCCAAGTTTTATGGATATCCCACGTTTTTTTTCCTCAGAATGTGTATCAGTATCCACTCCTGTCAAAGCTTTTGTCAGGGAGGTTTTTCCATGGTCTACATGACCAATCATTCCTATATTGAGCTCTGGCTGCTGGGTAATTTTCATTCTTTTTTCTCCTTTGGTAATAGTTGGTCTAATGGAGTTGGTCCTGCTTTGGTAACGCGCATGTTTATCTGGGAGATATCCTGGAAAATAACGTTACCCCTTATACTCTTCTTTTTTCTCAACCCCTCCTTGTCAGGATTAAACCCGAACCCCTTGGATAAAATAACCTTGGCCCTTCTCCCACCCAGTATTGATTTGGACATGGGAAAACCATCCTTGTCAGAACCCCCTGTAATTGTAAATTTGTAATCTGGCATGTTGAGGGATGTCCCATCGATTTCGTCGCCTATTTTTTTGCCAATAAATACATTGGCAACATCACCGGATGCCGTATATTTATAGGAGTTTGACTTGTCATTTATTACTACCTTGAATTCTACCATATCATAAACCTCTTTTCATATTTACCATTTCTTTAATATGTAGCCTAATTTAATTTTTTTGCTTGAAAGTACGCTGAGGGGGAGATTTGAACTCCCGAGGTTCAAAGACCACTAGATCTCGAGTCTAGCGCCTTTCCGAGCTAGGCTACCTCAGCTTTTACGATTCGACTTGATTTTTTGAACCACTTTTACAGGACCTGGATCATGGTTATAAAGGATGGCAAGGTATAACGAGATGAAATCCCCGAGATAGATCTGTGAAAATAACCTGGAAAGGTCATTTTCACCTTTTGGATACAGTTCTATAATATCATTCGGGTCCATAATAGTTTCCTTTGTTAGCTCAACCCTTTCCTTCAAATAGGGAGGTTCCACTTTATCCCTGAAAATTACAGCGATCCTGTTTAAAAAGCTGCCCCCTGCCCAGCCTTCAGCATCATTATGGTTCATTTCCGGGAAATAATTCAAAGCAGCGGTAATCTTTGAATTTTCATTGAGTTCAGTTTTAAACCTCAACGCAGCAGGGTACATAAGGGGGGTGGTGCTGAATATATTGATGTTTTTCCATAGCAATTTTAATGCAATTTGCTTGGCGATGTTATATTCGTATGGAATGTTAGAAGACAGATTTTGGGTTTTCATTACCGACAGATCGGAATACACATTGAGCAATTCTGATTTGCTATGGCTCCATTTGAAGGAGTCACCTATAAGCAATAAAGGGATTGTAAGGAAGGACAATGCCATTCTGGGTGGATAGCCCGGGGGAACTATTACATGTTTGAGGGAATGTTTTATAGCCATTTCTTTTATAGTTCCACCGGAGGTTATGCATAATATGTCAGCGTTGAGGTTTATAGCTTCTTTCAACATGCTGATCGTTTCTTCTGTTTCACCGGAATAGCTTATCACAATGACCAGGGTTCTGGTAGAAACATATTTGGGTAAATTATACTGACTGACAATTTCTATGGGGAGATTTGCCTTATTCCATAAATAAGATTTGAATATATGCCCACCCATTGCAGACCCGCCCATTCCACAGATGACGATATTATCATATTTTTTGGGGTCTAAATCGTAGCCTAGTGTAAACGCTTCCATATTTTTTATTTCGTTGGGGAGTGCATCCAGCATTTTAAACATTCCCAGTGTGTCCATTTTGAAAATATATCCTGTATTGTCTAGCATCGAAATATATTCTTTATATTCATGCGTCTGATTTTTCATGGTCAATCATTAATGCCTTAATAAATATACAATTAAAGTTTTTTCTATTCCATTTATTAAGCTTTAATAGGAAGTCTATGCTTTCTGTTTTCAAGATATAATTTTGAAAATCAATATTTTACATAGCAATCTATAGCATTATAATAAGATTATTATTTAATTTCTAATAGTTGAAATTTATCCAAAAAAAATAGGAAAGTTTATATGCAATAATATAAATAAGAAACGAGGTGACTCTTATGGTTAATATTAAAATTGAAAATGTGGTTGCGTCTACCTCCTTCGGTGAAGTTCTTGATTTGCATAAAATTTCCCAGATTCTGGAAGGTTCTGAATATGAACCCGAGCAATTCCCCGGATTGATCTATAGAATCAAAACACCTAAAACAGCCACTCTGTTATTCAGCAGTGGGAAGGTTGTATGCACAGGCGCAAAAAGTCTAGAGGATGTTAAAAAATCCATTGATTTCGTTGCGGCTCAAATAGAAAAAGGCGGAATTTCAATAAAAAAGAATCCTGAAATAGAAGTGCAGAATATTGTAGCTTCCTCTGAGCTGGGCGTTCCTATTAACCTGAATTCTATTGCCATGACACTGGGTCTTGAAAAGGTGGAATATGAACCCGAGCAATTCCCCGGTCTTGTTTACAGGCTGAGCAGCCCTAAAGTGGTTGTACTTTTGTTCGGTTCTGGAAAACTCGTATGCACAGGGGCAAGAAAACCAGAAGATGTTAAAATAGCAGTGGAAAAAATTTTAAGCGAACTTAAAAGTGTTGGACTCATTCCTTAGATTTCCACATTTTTTTATAATTTTCACGCTTTGCAATAACCCTTTCTATATCCACTACAGGTTTTTGTGGTTCTTCTTTGAGTGCTTTTCCTATTGCAATGATCTTGTTTTCAGTGTTATAGATAACAACGGTGTCGTTTTCATTATAAGGGGTATGATTTAGAATCCCCTTTTTGTATAGATTGGCTCCATAAACAATTGCACTTTCCGCAGCTTTTTTTACAACGATTTTGGGGAAAATCGTAAAGATTTCTAACGGATCCTTGCACATTTTCTTTAAGGCTTCGCAATCACCTTTTTTGCAAAACTCCACGGCGTCTTTGAGTTCGTAGAGTGAGACAGCCTCTTTTTCTGTATATGGCCCCGTGGAGATCCTCCTCAGTTCTTCCATGTGTGCTCCACATCCGTATGCATCCCCTATATCCCTTACCAGAGTTCTCATGTACGTTCCAGAATCAGATACAACATCCATTAATACGTACTTATCTTTAACCTCTAATATTTTCAATTCCTTGATTTCCCTGACCCTTACAGCCCTTTTTACAGAGGCCCTTACAGGAGGAAGCTGGTAAATATCCCCGATAAAACTTTTGGTTATTTTTTCCAGCTCCTCTTTTTTAACAGTGCCATGGAATCTTGCTAATACGATATATTCTTTGAAATGAAAATTAAGATAAGGCACAAGCCTGGTTGCATTGTTAATTCCAAGAACCAGTATGCCTGTAACATGGGGATCCAATGTACCGCTATGCCCTACCTTTTCAACACCTAGGATGTCCCTGACCCAGGCCGTTACCTGGTGAGATGATGGTCCCCTTGGCTTGTCAACAACGATTATTTTGTTATCGATTATATCCATTATTTTGGGATCCATGCTCTATATGCCTCCTCCACTGCCTTCAATACTTCTTCTATAGGCATTGATTCGGTGTTCAATACCATGTCATAAAGGGATTCATCATCTAAATTTATGCCATATATTGTTTTATACCTTAGCTTTTCGCTATCCTCTCTAGCCTTTACCTGCTCTATTTCATTTCTCTTTTTTATCCGTTCTATACGCGTTTCCAGGCTTGCTTCCAGTTTAACGATGAATACCTTTTTGCCTTTTTTCTTTAATAATATACCTGCTAATCTAGAATCTATAACTGCATTGCTATGTTTCAATACTGTTGACACAATGGTTTCGTCTAATTTTTTGTCTATTGAGGGATCCTGTTCAGCCATTTTAGAAAATTCTTCTAAAGATTTGTTTTCCCTTTTTGCTTCTTGCCTAAATATATCTCCTGAACAGATATAATCATAATGCAATTTTTCTGCTAGCATTTTAGCAACGGTTGTTTTTCCACTTCCTGGCTGGCCTGTTATGTTAATGTACATTTATTCACTACTCTTGCCTGTTTTTTGTTTCAAATATTTGGGAAGTTCTTTTTTCAAGCTGTAATATTTGAACAACTTATAGAAAAGCAAACTGAAAGGTGCGGACATTACTGAGTAGAGTATAACCCATGAAGGGAGCACAATAACGTACCCTAAATCGGAATTGAAATTCCATGGCAATGTGTAATATATATATGTTGTAGGTAAAGCTATGAAAAACGCAATCCATGAAAAAATCAAAACTATGAAAAATAGGCTCGTGGAAAAATATTTTAATGTACCGCCCATTACTTTCATCTGCATACCAGCAAGCTTGTTTTGCAAGTCAGTAACCTCTTTCATTTTATCTTTTTTACCTTCTTTCATGTACTTGAATTGTAATTTGCTTAAATAGGAGCTCCATAACTGGGACTTGGAAAAGCTTACCCAGTCAGTATGGTAATTTCTTAGTGCAGTCAAAAAAATCATAAAAAAGGCAGATAGCAATGTTATTGTTAGCAAGGGATATTTTCCTGAAAATCCTATTGTAGGGTATATAATAAAATCTACCAGGAGTACGAACTGGTCTCTAGAGGAAGGGGAAAACATTATCAACATTGCCATTAAAAAAAGGAATATGTATACCATTGTAAATGAGCTTTGTGGCTGTTGCTGAACCTGTGGTTTTTTATTATCCCCAGTTGCCTCTTTACCCTTAACCTCATCTTTGTTTTCCGCACTGGGCTGGACTTCTACCGGTATTTTTTTTGCTGTTTCAGACATCATGTGCCTCCGAAGAAGCCTCTTAACAAGGGATGCATTTCCATCATCTGCTCTTTCCCTATTGCCTCGTATAGCTGTATAACGATACCTACGGTAAGCAATACACCTGTTCCAGAAGCGTTGCCTACTGTACCTATCATATCAGCTATGGCAGCCAGTGCACCTACTAATGCACCGGATAGGATCGTTACTGCAGGGATATACCTTTCTAAAACTTTTTTCAGAACCCTTGGATCCCTCCTAAACCCTGGAATTTGCATTCCACTTGATTCAATCTGTTCTGCGACTGCTTCCGGGCCCATATTTGTGGTTTCAATCCAGAATTTTGCAAATATTATTGAGCCCACTACCATTGCAATAAGGTAAATCAATACATGTGCTAGTACTTGGTAATAAGTATGTCCGAAGAGGTAAGAACTGTATAACGAAGGATTTATCAGAGGAAGCAACCACGTTTCCAGACCGTTGACCTGGGATAGATAATATGCACCCCCAGTCATTGGAGTGGAGGGGGATATACCCGGGGTTGTTATGGCGTTGGGGTTAGGATAGCTGCCGATCCACCATTGATGACCTATCAAAGGCAGGTTTTTTAATGATGGATTGTTCCATAGCAATAACGAAAACATGGAAACATTGGCAAGCAACGCAGACATAAGAATTACCGGTATATTACTTGCATAGAGTAGCTTTATGGGATACCGCCCTCTTGCACCCCTTGCTGTCGTATGTGCCAGTGGCAATTCTATACGTGTTGATTCAGCATATGCAACGGCAAAGAATATCGCTATTGTCCCGATAAGATATATTATAGGGTTAGGATAGCGGAGGAATATCATGCTCATTCCACCTGAAGACATATTGGAAGCATTGATATGCTGGAAGGCATATATTGTTTTAGGTATTGTTCCACTCGGGGGATTGTTCAGAGAAAGGGCTTGTGAAGATGTTGCAGGCACCCAGTTAAATGTTCCGTTGAATATCGCCTGGGATACACCTGCAGCAATGAATAAGGATACCCCGCTTCCTATACCCCACTTGGATACCACTTCATCAAGCAAAAACACTATGTATGAACCTATAGCTATTTGGGAGATTATTATAAGGTCAGCCAAAGAAGCACCCATTCCAGGATAATGCTTGTTTATGGCAGTAACTAAGCTTGGTTGAGGGGATAAAAAACCATATACCTGTGGTATAGCTTCTACAAAGATCATTATAATAACCAATAATTTCTGTACACCTTGATAGATTGCCTGGTCATTATCATCGGATAGATCAAGGTTTACTATTTTGGCACCTGCAAACAGTTGCATTATGATTGAACCTGTCACTATTGGGCCTATACCTAGTTGCATAAGAGTACCCTGGGCACCTGCCATTATAGCCCTGTAACTTGAAAATAAATCGATTTCGTTTGTGGTATTGAGACCGAATATGAATATATTGGTAAGTGCAAAGTACAGAATCAATGCCGTTGCTGTCCATATGAGTTTCCATTTGAAATGCACATGCCCTTTCGGTTTGCTTACAGCAGGCAACCTTTTGATTACATCCTCAAGCCCATACAATTTAGATTTTTCACCTGTGTAAGACAGCATCATGAACAGCAAAAACATCGATAAAAACAGTGCAATGTCTACTAATACGAATTGAAAAATATTTGGCTTGGTTCCATAATAATAGATAGCAGCGATAATTACACCCACAATCCCCAACGGGATAGCCACTACATAATTACGTTTATATTCCTCAGCACCTTCCAATATCATCACCATGTTGTTTATTAATTAAATGGTTTTTTAAGAGGTTTTTACATTCCCTTTCGCTTCTTCGATTTTTTTTATAGCTAAAGAAGTAGCTTTTTTTACGGATATTTTCATAGGGAAGGAAACTTTTCCTTTGGATAGTAGTTTGGTATACCCTAACGCGTTGAGGTCTATTTCATATGTACCTTTATTTTCTTTTATTTTTCCTTCTTTCAGCCATTTACCAAGCTGGGATTGAAGCACCATTAGGTTTATAGCCTTGTCTTCTTCTCTTTCTACATGCCTCTTGAATCCATGCCTTCCAAAGTGTTGGGGGGCATATTTTACCATACTTTTCATCTTGTGTTTATGTAACCCAGTGTTACCTCTGCCTCCTCTAATTCCTGCACCCCTTCCAGATTTAAAACCTCTTCCGTGAGTCCTTTGCCCACGATACTTGTTTGTTTTACTTGCCACTTTTATCACCATTTACTCTCATCATCAAGGACAAAAGTTTGTTTATATCTGCACCCCTATAGCCAGTTGCACCACCCTCCTTATAAAGTCTTTTAACGCTCCTGTAACCCTTTAAAGGAGGGGGTAAACGGAATAATGGCTTTATTCCCTTAATGCTTTTCATTTGTACATTGCCGTCGTAAATATCCTTAACAAATTCATCCATGGATTTATACTTGGAAACAGATTGCAAGTACTCCTCTGTAAGTGGCTTGTTACCTTCAATTTTGGAATAATTCTTTACTAACTTCACCAGGGTATCATAATCGATTTCTCCCCATGTTATATAGTCTTTAACCTTTTGTATCATGCCTTTGTAATAGGGGGATTCTTTAACAATAACAACATGGTTAGCCCTGGTTAACTTAAGAAGGTTTAATGTATACCTCACATCAGGTACTGAATGGGATGTCCCTTTGATTCTAACTAATGCATATACCATTTTTATCTACCTCTTTTTTTATTTCCTTTGTTTGTGCTTTCAGATTTTGCCTTTAATTCCTCTTCTGTTAACGTGCATTTATCAGACATACCTTCCCTTATTTTTAATTTGCTTTCCAAGGGAGGACTCATTTTAGATAAAGCAGTTGCCTGTAATGCATTGAATACACTGTATACAAAATTTACTGTCGTTTTTGTGTGCCCTTTAGATAATTCCCATGCATCAAATATTCCAGCAAGATGAAGAATTGGCTTTGCTACATCAGAAACTGCCAATCCAACACCCCTGGGCGCAGGATTCAAAACAACCTCTACAGACCCAGATTTACCCACTACCTTGAAGGGTAATGTATGAGGTTCACCGCAACCACATTGCCATGAACCACAACCACGTTTTATTTCTATGATATGCAATTTTGCATCAATAAGCGCTTTGTTAATTGCAATACCGGTTTCCTTCGCTTTACCCCTTCCTATTCCTACGATACCATCACCGTTTCCCACTACTACTGTAGCTGCAAATTTGGTCCTTCTTCCAGAATCTGTCATTCTTTGAACCATGTTTATATCCAGTACGTTGTCAACCAGATTCGGAATTAACATATCAACAATTTGCCATTCTTTTAATGGATAACCACTCCCCAGTGCATCGTGTATATTGGTAATCTTTTTCTCGGCAACAAGTACACCTAGTTTGGTTTTAGGAACCCATTCAATCATTGAACCTCACCTTCAATCTTACGCTTTATTTCTTCAAAGGGTATTTTTTCTTTCAAATGTTCACCTTTTATTCTATCCATTTTGGGAAGAATTTTGGGATCGTGTGGGATTTCAATACCTGCATCGATAACACCTTTTACCAGTGCGTATGTCCTTCCGCCTTTAATAGGATTTGCCAGACCCGTGTTTAATATTGCTCTGGACACAGTAGATTTAACTTTTTTACCTATTATTAAACCGGTTAAATACGCTGCAGGTGTAGAGTGGAACGATTTCTTCACCCCATATTTTTTCAAAATTGTACTGGAAGTGCCGTATACTACAATATCCCCCTTGGGAGAATATTTTACAATTTGCCCTATGATATATTTGTTTGTATTCCTGACAACAAGCATTGTATTTCCGCTAATAAGGTATTTTAGTCTTTTTCTGTAATTTGTTACCCCTTTATCCCTTCTGTGGTACCTTACTTTGTAATTTGGACCGTCTGCCATATCAATTACCTCTTAATTTTCCTTCTACCTTAAGGTGCAACCTTAAGTGAGCTCTGCTCTTGATGATACCCGCTTTTGACCTTTTATAGAATACCCTGTATGTGTGTTTGTCAATAGCACCTGAATTTTTCAATATCTTCAATTCATCCCTTATTGCCCTGATCTGCCTTATCCATCTTTCTTTCCTGGTAATTATAGAAAATTTCCCACCTTTTCTTGTACCTTGCCCGCTTTTCCTGCCTTTACGTTTCTTTATTTTTATAATATTCGCTCTTGCTCTTGATGTTGCATAAACGGGCTTCTTTTTTATAGCACCACCTTTTATGGCAACCCTTACATCATTTCTAGTGATCAAGGTTGATAGCTCCTCTATTGCTGTAGGATCCATCCATACTCTACTTACACCACATTTCAGAATGGTAGCAGCCATTCTCCTTACTTTCTTTAGTGTCATTTCATTTCACCTTTAAGATATTTTATTGAGAACCTTAATATGCATTTCATTTGCTTTCTTTTCAATTTCAAGCCTTTTCTTTACACCTACGCTATGACCTATACGGACTGCGTATATGCTTTTATCCACTTTTTCCAGGTCTTTGGGATTATATACCATGATTTCTTTAAATCCAGATGGATGAAGATGCCTTGCTATAGAAGGAGATCCGTATCCGATTGATACAACAGGGGGCCTGTAACCATAATGCCTTCTCTGCTTTGAATGTACCCCTCTGGGCCTGCGCCATCCAGTTCTTGCAAGCCGTTTGTATCTGAACCAATTCTGCCTTTTAAACTCAGGCCTCTTTTTACTGATTTTAATTTTAATTTTTAATGCATTTATAACTTTTTCTGGAAGATTTGATTTGATTTTTTCTTCTTTTTCTTTTGGCATTACCTTCACCTCAATTTATATGTTCAGCTTTGCTGTATATGTATATTCCATCCTGGAATACCCTGGGATCATAATTCTTTATTTTAGTCCTCATTTCAATGCTTAACGCTGCCTGACCCACCTTTTCTATATCCACTGATTCTAGAATTAGATTGGATTCCTCTACCTTTACATTTACTCCTTCCGGTAAAACAACTTTGCGGGGAAATTTCTCACCGAGAAAATTTTCAATGATGAGTTCATTGCCTTTTGTAGAAATTTTTAAAGGAAAGTGTGCGTAAACTACTTTCATCCTGTATCTCCAGCCATGAGTAACACCTTCAATCATGTTTTTTACATGGCTCATCCATGCCATGGCAATGGCGCGGATTCTTCTGTTTTTACTTGTGAATTTAAATACAACCTTTGACCCTTCTAAGGATATACCTATCCTTGTGTGATTAAAAGACCTACTTATTTTACCAAGCGGACCTTCAATCGTAAGAGTTACCCCTTCCAATTTAGCTTTGATGTTTTGGGGTATTTCCAGCTCAACTTTTTGTTCTTTGGTTTCTTCACTCATAGATATCACCTTTAATATACGTAGGCCAATAACTTGCCCCCTACTGCATGTTCTTTCGCTTTATAATGAGAAATTACCCCCATCGTGGAAGATACAATCAACATGCCTATATCCTGACCTGGTAAGAATCTTGCCTCGTATTTTTCCATGTTTTTTACTTTTACTGCATATCTGGGTTTTATAACCCCGCAATTGTTTATAGCACCTGATAGTTCAACCTTATACACGCCTGCTTTGCCATCAGCTACGTACTCGAAAGATTTTATATAACCACCTTCAACCATTACACTCAATACACGCCCGATTAGCTTTGAAGCAGGACTTATATCAACTGATTTCTTACCAACTTTTTCAGCATTCTTAATGATTGTTAGAGCATCATTTAATGGATCCATTAACATTTTTCACACCTCATATATATTTTTTAAACCCTATCTCAGGAGCAATTTCTCTGAAACATTGCCTGCATAGATGCAACCCGTATTTCCTAACGATTCCCCTTTTTCGCCCACATCTATCGCATCCAACTTTTCTACCATAAAATTTCTTAGGCTTCATAAAATCACCTATACAATCTCCACATTGTACTGCTTTTTGATGAATTCCTTGGCTTCTTCGACAGTAATGCGATGCTTTTTTCCTATTGGATGCTTTGCTCTCTTTCTGTACTTGATTCTCCATCCCCGTCTCATTAGAGATGCACAAACATCAAATCCAAAAACACCTATTTCTGGATTGTATTTCATTCCTGGAACCAAGGTATAATCAGATACACCCATTGAAAAATTACCTTCTGGATCTATGGAGTATGAAGCAAGCTTGTTGTTTTTAACCCAGAAAGCTTTTTTTAAAAATTCCTCTGCTTCTTTGTGCCTTAAAGTAACTTTGCACCCTATATTCATTCCTTTTCTTATACCAAAATCCCTGTTGGTAACCTTGGCTTTTGTGTATGTTGGAGTCCTGTTAGTTAATAACTTTAATACTGTTGAGGCTTTTTCCAGTTTTTCACCGCCTTCACCTACACCTATATTTATAACCACTTTTTCTAACATTATTTCTTTCATTGGATTTTGCTTTATTTCAGTCATTGAACTTTCACCTCTGGTAATGATATTTCAGGGACTTTTTTCCCTATAACATATGCGTTTGCCTTGGTTGTTATGAAACCTTCCTTGAAATATATTAAGTTGGACATAGAGCTTTTTATAATCTCGTATTTTGATATTGTACCAACTTTACTTGCATTTTTTCCTTTCCATATCAAAGCAACATTACCCTCTTCAAGCCTAAAATGATCCAGTATTTTTTGATCTGGTAACGAAATTTTCAAAACATCACCGGTTTTATATTTGGTGGATTTATCAACAAGAATTGTTCTTCCATCAAACATGTGCAATGCAGTTCTGTTACCTTTTATTGTCTGTATGTTATCGATTCTATCGAGTTTCCACTGGCGATCATTGGAGGAAATCTTGTAGGGAATAACCCTGCCATTGTTATCTACAGCCATTCTATACGCTACATCCATTCCTTCAAAGTATAGAGTGTCCATTATACCTACATTGAACTTGTAGTCCTTTATTACCCTGTTGTCAACATATACTTTTTTATCGCTTATTATTTTATGGACATCCCTTGCAATATTTTCCATTTTTAGTATTTCCCTTATTAATACTAGTAGAGGAATACCTCTTTCAGTTGAATGAGCACCGGGGGAAGGTTTTACAGTGAATACAACTTCCTTTCTAGGAATACTCCATGACTTGGGGGCATTCAATCTTTTTAATGACTTACTCATTTGCCATCGCCTCTGAATTTATTTTCCTTCTTTTGTCGGTAAGATTCAATTTAGTGATAATGCAGTTGGAAGGAGATATATAATAAGACACCTTTGTGTTATCTGCTTTGGATATCGTTATTTCTTCGATGGATAATTTTGCTTTTTTAAGGGATACTTTTGCCACTTTACCTTCCTTTCCTTTATATGAACCTTTTATAACTAAAACGGTATCACCTTTCCTTACAGGAATAGACCTTACCTTGTATTTCCCCCTCAGTTCTCTGGATAAATGGGTGGACATCAATTTATGCTTTTTGGATAGTGGCATATTATACATGTTTTTTCTTTTTGTACGTGGTTTTTTCGCTTCTTTATACATATTTTTCACCTTTACAATATTATTGAAGCCGTAGCTGCAATTTTAGGCCACCTTTCAGCTGCCTCTTTTGCAACTGGCCCTTTTATTTCAGTTCCTTTGGTTTCACCAGTATCCGTAGCCAAAACAGCTGCGTTGTCTTCAAACTGAACTATCGTGCCATCAGCCCTTTTGAAAGGCCTTTTTTGCCTTACTATGATTGCCTTTACAATTTGTTTTCTTAAATTGGGTGTGCCCTTTTTTACTGAGCATACTACAATATCCGCTAATCTTCCTACTGGATATCTTCTATGGTGTCCATGCCCGTTGATTATAGAGATTATTTCTATTACCTTTGCACCGGTATTGTCGATGCATTCCAGCCTTGCACCCCTTGGCAATCCCCTGGTCTGTTTACCTGCTAATCCTTTCATATCTCACCTCTTTTCAATTACGACAAAAGATACCCCTTTACTGATTGGCCTGCATTCCGCAATCGTGACATAGTCCCCTTCTTTTGGGGCTATGCACGGAGGGCTATGTGCCATATATGTTTTCTTTATTTTAGAATACCTTTCGTATTTCTTAACGTATTTCAGTATTTCCCTTTCCACTACCACAGTGGATTGCATTTTTGCAGAGATCACTTTACCACTTATCACTATCCCCCTAACAGGCAATGTTCCATGATAGGGGCATTTATCATCCTTGCATACCGTTTCCGGTTGCTTCGTTTCATATCCTATGCTTTTTTTTGTCATATAAAATCCTCTTTGACCTTTCTACAGGTTTATAATTTAATTTTTGCCCTGATATTTCAATTTCATCGTTTCCCAGCATTATTTTAAGAGATATCTGATTTTTAGGAACCCATATAGACTTTGAATTTAACTGTATGTTAAACATATTTTTAGTTTCATCAATAATTTTACCGCTGATGTTGTAATTTTTATATTTAGATTGTACGTTTACATCTAAACCTATCAATTCATGCGCCATTATATTGTGCTTTGTAATCATTGCATCTCAACCTCATATCCCATGCTTTGTAATATTACCGAAGCTCTTTGTTTCTGATCCCCCTGCAATTCTATTTTTTCATCTTTTACTGTTCCACCAGTTGCGCATTTTGTTTTGAGGTCTTTGGCAACCTGATATAGATTGTTTTTGCTGACACCTTCTATGATCGTAACTGTTTTTTTGTATTTTCGTTTATCTACGTATACCTTTATGTGCTGTGTTTCTTTGTTGATATCTTCACAAATGCATAGCTCTTCAGGCATCCCACATACAGGGCATATGTTCCTCATTTTCTATTTATCACCAACCTTTTGTTTTATTTTTCTTTCATTGATAACCGTGAGTATTTTTGATACGTTTTTTCTCAATTTTAAAATTTTGCCTGGACTTGGAGGAGACCCACCCATAGCAGAGACTGCATTTTCATGCATTAACTCAGATTTTACGTCCATTAATGTTTTCTGTAAATCTTCGTCATTCATTGCACGTATTTCTTTCATTCTCAATAATGCCATGTTTTCACCTCTTTTTGTCTTCTTTAACAACAGGAGGAATTTCTTCATCTGGAGAACTTAGATGCTCTAAATCCATAACCTGCTTTGTATCCATATTTACGTGTATCCTGTTCTCTTCTTTCTTGATTTCAGCTTCTGATTTTTTAATAACTATTTCATCCGGTAATTTGATATCTTTTTTCATTATCCAGACAGTAACGCCCAAAACACCTGGCTTGAGCATAGCAGGAACGTATCCTTTGTCAACGTAAACTTCAGCAGGATAACCACAGTATTTAATAAACCCTTCACGGATTTTTTCAGTCCTATGCCTTTCACCGCTTAATTTACCTGATAATTTTATTAAACACCCTCTTGCACCAGCCTGCATTATCCTCCTGGCAGTTGAGTGTGCCGCTCTTTTAAATTGCCATCCCCTTTCTAGTGCATTGGCTAGTTTTTCTGCCATAACATTGGCGTTTAAATCAGGATTTTTTTCTTCTTCCACTGCTATTTGAGGATTTTCAATCTGGAACTTTTCATTAATATCAGTTGTAAGCTTTTTTATGGTATTACCCCTTTTCCCTATTACCAACCCTGGATTTTCACATTTTATGGTTACCCTGGTACCGAGTGCACTTCTTGATATGTCTATACCACCGTAACCAGCATGTAAAATTTCATTTCTCAGGAATTCTTTCATTAATACGCGCTTTACCCTATCGTTCATAAATTTTTTAATGTTTGCCATAATACCTCACGCACCACTAACAGTGTTCTCATTTACCTTTTTCTCTTTGCGTTCTTTCAAGACGACTTCTATATTGGTTGTTTGCTCGTTCCATGCAGTAGATATACCATAAGCCCTTGGCATCCTCCATTTTTTAATCCGGCCCCTCGAAGCCGCAATAACATATATATACGCATTTTCCAGATTTATACCATCTTCCTTTGCATTGCTTTCAAGATTTTTGAACAATTTAAGTATATATTTGGCAACCTTTACAGGATACCTGCCTGGACCAACGCCTTTTTTATGTGCGGTTTCTTGATTGTACCTTCTGATGGGTATCGCTATTTTTTTGCTTATTACACCCTCTAACAATTTTTTGGCATCGTTGTAGGGCATCCCCCTCAATTTGTTGCATACTTCGTATGCTTTTTTGGGGGAAATTGGGTATTCCTTGCCATATGCCTTGGTTATCTTTTTTTCTTTTTTGACATCAATTGTGTAACCTCTCATGGACTCACCTTCACTTCAATGGCATAAACTTAGAGCTCTTGGTAGCACCGACACCAGGTCCAGAGTGCTTTTCAAATCTTCTTGTTTCTGAAAATTCACCTAAATAATGCCCTATCATTTCTGCCCTTATAGTAATTTCTTTGAACTCTTTACCGTTGTAAACAGCCACTTTTTTGCCTACAAACTTAGGCAATATTATAATATCTCTTTGATGGGTTTTGACGACTTTGTCAGGAGAAGCATTTATTATTTTGTCAACCACTTTTTTCTGCTCGTCATTGAACCCCCTCAACAGAGACCTCCTTACCCTTGCTGTTGATATTTTTGCAAATTCATTTATATCCATCTTTTTGAGTTCTTCAACAGTCTTTCCCTTATAAGTAAATACCTTTTTTCTCCTTTCTTGAATAAGTGCCTTCTTTTTTCTTGATTTTCTTCTAGCACCTTTTGCACTACCACCTTCTGGACACATTTACATTCACCTCTTTTTCTTTAGCTTTTTTCTAATGGGAGCTAACCTGCCCACTTTTGCACCTGGCCATGCTGAATGAGATACTGTACTTGGCCTGCCCACATGCTGATGGGACCCGCCTCCAAATGGATGGTTTACTGGGTTCATTGCTACACCCCTTACAGTTATAGGTGCTTTTGCCCTGCTTCTAAACATAAGCATTTTTTTACCTGCTTTTGCAATAGGTTTATCCCTTCTTCCTGCACCGGCTATATTACCAATCATCGCTAATGAATCATTGTGAATTTCTTTGTGTTCGCCGGATGGCATCAATACTACTGTTTTAGTACCATGACTTAATATTAACCCAGATGTACCTGGGGATGTTATGTAATATTTATTTAAATTGGGACCAACTTCTATCATGGATACTACGGTACCTTCTGGTATTTTACCTATGGGCTTTATTGACCCCCTTGCAATGGGAGCGGATTCTCCACATGAAATTTTCATTCCAGTATAACACCCTTCAAAGGCAGGTATACGATACTCTTTTTTATCCATTAAAAGAACTGCTATGGGCGCATAATGCCCGGGATCATGATCTATTGATATCACTTCAGCTACGCCTAATGAATGGGGTGCATTAATAGGACCGTGATGTCTGAAACTTGGAGACCTGTATGTTGCAGTTCCACTTCCCCTTCTTCTTGCTATTACTCTCTTACCCATTATTATTCACCTCAGAATAACCCTATCCTTGCGCCTATTTCACTCGCAGAATATTCTTTTTTCAATTTTATTATACCGATTTTACCTTGCTTTGTTATATTGGTATTAACGCACTCAACCTTAACATTGAATAATTTTTCTACTGCCTCTTTTATTTCTTTTTTAGTTGCAGTTCTCCTTACAACAAAAGCAATTCTGTTTTCTTTTTCCATTTCCATCATAACTTTTTCAGAAACGTATGGATGAATCACAATATCGTGTTTCATAATTTTCTGACCTCCATTAAATTATCAATTGCCGGTTTGCTGAATATCGTTAATCTTCCCGGTAAACCACCCGGAGCTAAATCAGATACAGATAATTGCTTCACTGTTTTCACAGATACCCCTTCCAGTCCTTTGAACCCCAGAGCGGCTTTATTCTCGTTAACAACGATCAATGCACTTTTTCTTCTTTTTAGCCTTCTTCCCCTTAATTTACCCTTTCCTGCACGCTCTTTTTTTGAATCCTTTGATTTAAGTACGTCATCCCATATACCGAGGGATTGGAGTATTTTAGAAGCTTCTTTAGCACTTTTTACCGATTCTAGAGAATCCTCAACAACCACAGGGTAGGTCAACTCTTTTGATATTACATGACCTCTAGTTAGAATATAATCTTTTGTTGCAATTGCAGCCAAAGCACTTTTGAATGCCAACTTAAGCTCTTTCTTGTTTATTTTTCTGTAGTATATTTTTTGTGGTTTGGGGGGATGTGCTGGTCTTCCTCCCACAGTGTTTGGAGCTTGAGCGCCACGCATTGAGTCTTTTAGCCTGGGAGTCCTTGCGACACCTTTACCTTTCCCTGCCCATTTCACAGAATGACGCATTCCGCTTAACATAGATGCCCCGTAAGGGACACGTTTTCTCATGTTGTAAGCCCTGACCACTTTCCTTATTAAGTCACCCCTTACGTCGGTAGTGAAGCATTCTGGCAAATTCATACTTGCCTTGACATTGCCTTCAATTGTATATATATTTATTTTATCCATATCTATGCACCTTGTTTAGATGTATTTGAAACATATAGTATAGGCATCTCTGGAACAGATTTCCATGCTCTTGCTCTTATTGGATCCCTTAAACGTACTAACCTTTTTGGTGTACCAGGAACAGACCCTTTCAATAATATTGCATCATTTTTTATTAAGCCGTATTTCAAAAATCCGCCTTTGGGAATTATTTGCCATATATTGAGAGAATGTTTCTGCCAACCAGGAACTTCTTTCTTTTCTGTATTTTCTTTTTTGGATTCATCTGAGGTTTTTTCTTTTTTAGGTTCTTCCGTATTTAAAATACTTACGTACAGTTTATTGTTTATTTCTTTGATATTATATAATCTCTTTTCGTCTATGATTTGCCATTCAGAACCACTGATGGCTTTTACCACTGCAGATTTGGATAAACCATTACCATTATCAGAAAAATACTTTTTAATATCGTCAGATAATTCCTTGCTTTCCAGATCTTTTTTCAATGATATACCCATTGTGAATATATTGTTTGATTGGATATATGCCAACACCATTTTGTTGTATTCAGTTCTCTGGTGGAATCCCATTTGCCCCGATTGTGGTACAGTAGGCATAATATAACTTGGGTTGTGGGGACCAAGAGTACCTATCATCCTTATATGTTTACTGTTCTTTCTTGGCTGTAATTTAACCCCCCATCTTTTTATATGCCCCTGGAAACCTTTTCCTTTTGTTATAGCAGAAATATCTACAATTTTCAGAGATTCTAAAAATTGAGTTGCCTTTACGTCTTTGCCCAGCAGAGAGAAAGCATATTGTAATCTTTCTTTGATTGTGCCACCACCTATAGGTATTTCCATAATCTGTGGCTTTTTTGAAGGCAATCCAGAAGTTAAATAAGGCTGGGTTGCTATTATTACTCTGACTTCCTCTATGGATATGTCATTTTCCAATTTTTCCAAGGTAATTTTTTCTTTATTTTTTTCTTTAGAATCCGTTTTTTCCTTTTTTTCTTGTTTATTATCAACCTTTTTTTTCATACTGATTTTTCTATGTAACTCTTTCATGTTATTGTCAATGTTATCCATCCATACCTCAGTCTCTGGCTCTATTCCATATACACTTCTTTTATATAAACGGATGCCTACCACTTTTACAGGAGGAACCTCTATAACAGTAGTAGGAACAACTATTTCCTGGTTTTCCGTTGTAGAACGTTTCCTTGTGTCTTTCACCATTACATGTGTCATTCCTACCTTATATCCGACGAACCCTAACATTTTTGGTTTTCCAGATGTTGTCGGCCAACTAGAGAAGGATGGTACCACACTTTTTGCTCTTTTTCTGGGAGAGAATCCCATCGAACCTCGTCTTGGCTTATGCCTTTTACCCATAGTTTCACCTCAGCTTTTGAGTATAGCCATATAACCGTAACACTATGGCACGCATATAACGATATGTGTTTGCATGCCAGTAGGGAACGTGTTGCCCTGTAGTGTTTGGTTAAATGATACCTTAAGATTGTTTTCCTATCTCATTACTACTATTTATATTTTGTAGTAAATTGTGTATGTAAAATTTTATAATTTTAATGCCTTTAGTTGGGCTATATGGTCTTCAGAAATATTACCCAACCAATTTTTAATGGTGTGTATGGCATGGTTTAACACCAATTCTTTCCCGTTTACTATGTACTCCGCATGTTTTTTCATTTCTATAATGAAGGGGGTATCATTACTTTCATTGTAGGCAAAATCTATAGCAAGCGCGTTTTTTGTTAATGACGGAAGTTTGTATGGAAAATTGTTTAACAATGAACCTACAATGGTTGTGTTTATTGCTATACTGTATTCTTTTTCTTCGTATATTTTAATGGGAAATTTTTTCATGAGTTTTTCAACATTTTTTTCTTTTCTGGATTTTACATATACCTTATAGCCCAGGTCAGCCAAAACAACTATGGAGGTTTTTGATGTTGCTCCTGTTCCCAGAACTATGGCATCTCCTGATACGTTGTATTTCTTTATTACCTCTTCTAAGGCTTTGTAATCGTTGTTGTTGCCTATAGAATACGCGTTGTTCATTGTAACTGTACTTACTACTCCAGTTCTTTCTACTTCGGGGGATATTATATCTATATGTGGTATGATGTGTTCTTTATAAGGAAAAGTTACATTGATTCCACCGAAACTGAATTGTCTTAAATTTTCAATAACCATACCCAGATTAGTTTTAGATTTCACAGGAAGTATAAAATAAGGTAAGTATGCGTTGATCATTTGTGAAAAGGATTGAAATATCTTGGGAGATAAGCTATACTTTAGTGGCCATCCTATCAATCCATAATATGAACTTGAATTTTTCAGATGATAAAGTTCTTTTATAGGCATAAGCCATTCACTTGTTTTTTTGCTTTCATTGCCATATCCAAAGGAGAATGATTTTTTATCCTTGGCATTAACTGCACGCATGAATTCATTGCATTCCCCGGATGAAAGTATGGTTATGTTGTAAAAGTAATATTTATCCCTCAAATAAAGTGCCTTCAATGCATCTTCTGTAGATTTCATGTTCAATACAATTTTTATATATTCTGGATTTTTTTCAGCCATCTTTTTGATCAAGGTCTCCAGACGTCTATTGCCCAGATTTTTTTGAGTGTGGTATGATAAGATGATTTTGTTATTCTTTTTTATTTTTTTGCATTCTTCAATGAATTTTCCATCCCTTTTATATTCTAGGTCTATGTAATCCCACCCTTCTTTAATCCCTTCTTTTATAAGCATATGTGCAACTTTTGTACCTTCACATTGCCCCCCTTCTTTTCTGGACCTTATTGTTAGCATGAGGGGTTTGTTCAGGTTCCTGGCGTTTTCAGTATCAAGAATAGAGGGATAATTCTGTACTTTGATTCCATTTAGGATCAACTTTTTAGAAAGGTCAAACCTTAGTTCTACAGCATCTGCTAATTGTGCCATTTCTTGATTATCTTTTAAATAATCACTGGACGTGGAGACAACGATCATAAAAACACTAAATCCATGTAATCATCAAAAAAATTTAAACTTAACTATTTGATTTATCAAAAAAATTAATATATTAATACTGATATTGATTTTTTAGGGTCATTCATAAAAGTATAAATTTGCCAATTTTACTATAAAACCTAACGCTAAAAAATATAGTAGTAGAAAGAATATTTTATACAATATTTTTTAATAATTTCTTTGAAAATATTTATATAGCACTAATTTAATAATGTAGAAATAGATGCTAAAACGCATCCCATCCCTAACCCCTTAATTTTTTTAGGTGTATCTTGCTCTTAATCTTATTTCCTTTTCTTTTTCCATTACTTTAGAACCATCTATCCATGCTTTGCTATATTTTTCTATAAAATTATTGAACATCTCTTTGTATTGATAATGTAAAGCATTGAAAGTTTCTCTTATGAGGTGTATATCAACCGCAAGCTCTTCTATTCCCGATCTATTTTTTCCAAGTGAAAAATCGATAAATACTACCTCTTTACCATTAACAATAACATTGCTTGTGGTAGGATCTCCATGTGAAATATAATGGCTATGAAGTTTTATGATGCCATCAAAATATTGTTGCAATGGTTCCATATCATTGTTGCTTTTTAAATATTCACGTAATGTAATTCCTGGTATGTATTCCATAACAATAGAAAAATCAACAAGGTTTATGTCATATATCATAGGAACACGTACTTTTGCATGTTTGGCATGCATCATCATTTTTACTTCGTGTTTAATCCTAGAGGTTCTTATCTTATTGTCCAGTTCTAATGCCCGGTATTCCTTGGATACCCTTTTTTTAACAATAACTTCCCTTCCAAACCATGTATCTCTGAATATTATCCCTTCTGACCCTATTATTTCATCCATAGTCTTCAGGCCTCGCTTTCATGATTTCCCTTAAGAAAATAGTTGCATAAGACCCTTTCATTAGTGAAAATGAGAATTTAGCAATATTATTTTCAATTTTCCATGATAGGTCATGTAGAAAAACCATGGCATTCCTGTAATATCCTTTGGATGAAAACTCTCTATGTTCATAATTATAAAATTTTTCTATATCGTGTTCATCAATAACATCTTTTTCTATTTCCCCTAAAACACCTTGATCAAATTTAAATTGGTATCCAACTATAGGCATTGCCAAAACCGCTTTTTTTTCTTTAATCCTTGATTTTATAGTTTCCATGTTACTTTCGTTAACCTCAACTACACGATCTTCGTGTATGGCATTTTTGTCTACGTACAACACCTTGTCATGGGGAAAAATTTCAGTTAAATTCCCAACTTTTTTTATTCTTATTGATAGCATTTTGTTGAACAGATAAGATTGGTATGCATGGATGAACATCATTTGTAGGTTAATTGGCAATGTAGAAAAAGATCTTTCGTAACTGTTTGTAGAGATATATTGATTCAGTATGGATCTTTCGAAATGCATTTCTTTGGGGAATAGCTTTAGAGCACCTTTAGCATCATATGTCTCATCAAAATATTTTCTAGCACGGTACGCCTCGGCTGTTTCATTATCCATGGGTGTGCCTACATACAGCTTTACTGCTTTCTCCCAATCCCTATCCAATATCGCTTTCCCTACTAAATGTGTAACGGGCCTTATGAGACCAAACCTTTGAATACCAAAAAAGTTCGGAAAAGCTCCGTCTAGATCGTTGACGGTTTTTTCTATCAAGGATTTACACGTCTCATCGTCATATTTCATATCCCTTACAATAACATTGAACTTATTACCCCATAAAGAGCCCAGAGTTATTTGCCTGTCTATTTTTATTGCTTCTAACACCTTTACATCTTTCAGATTTATTTTATTTGCTTCATCAGGATTTCCCTTAAATGAGATGTACTGTATTTTTACAGCTCTCTTGTCTTTTGTACCTGCGATGGTGATGGCATTTCTGCTTTTCCATAGCTGCCGGCTGATGGCACGTATTAACTTATTGGTTTCCCAATTTTCAGAAGAAATTTTCAATAATACGTACTCACCCTTTTCTGAAGGCACAATATTTAATGGGATTTCTTCTACAACAAAATCTTCTGGCATTTTTTTTATATTCCCTCCTATCCCTTCATTGGAGGTATAAAACGTTTCTATACCTATTTCGTTTTCATTTAAAATCATATATTTCTTAAATTAGATTGTGGGAATATATCAATTCTCCGTTTAGTATTGTTCCACCTGCAGCACCCCGTATTAAATTATTAACCAGAACGTACATTCTTAAAATGCGTTCTTTTAGTTGCATTCTTCCTACACTGACCATCATACCAGGTATAGGGTCGGTTGGCATTAACCATGAATCAAGAATAGGTTGTGGTCTATCCTGTTCATTGAAGACTTTGAACAGTTCTTTTGGAGAAGATGGCAATTTTACAGCATTCATTTTAAAGGCTTTTTCAATTTCAGATAAATCGTACTCTCTGTCTAATTTTATAAACATGGATATTAAGTGCCCTACACTCACATTTACACGTGCCACGCTTACATTGATTTTTATATTTTGATTTAATATCTTGTTTGATTCTTTTTGTATTTTTTCTTCTTCACCTGCAATAAAGGGGATTATGTTTCCGAAGGTGTGGTAAGATGGCTGTCTTGGATTTCCAGATAACGATTGGTATGTAGATGCAAAAACTTCATTTATATGGATTTCAGCTTTGCCTAGTGCGTGCAATACAAGTGCAATTCCACTTGTTGTGCAATTAGGCGTTTTAATGATCTTCACTTTGCCTTCAATGTTATCCCCGTTAATTTCAGGTATAACTAAAGGGACATCCTCATTTAAGCGCATATTACTGCTGTTGGATATTACCACAATGCCATTTTCTATGCATTCTTTTTCAATTCTGCTGGCTGTTTCTGCAGGTAGAGCACTGAATACAACCTCGACTCCATTTTTTTTAAGCAATTCAATCGAATAGGGCATTGTTTCTGCATGGTCTAAAAATTCAGGATGATAGGGTAGTTTCCATTGGTCTTTCAATGGCATTTTTTTAGAAGATACAAAAGTTACTGGTTGGTAAAATTTGCTTTTTGATAAGTAATAGGTAATGTATTGCCCCACAACCCCGGTTGATCCAAGCACTGCTGCTTTCATCATATTTTCTTAACCTCCATGAGTTTATCGAGAATTGCAATCGATACTATAGCCTCGACTACCACTACAGCCCTAGGGACAATGCACGGGTCATACCTTCCCTTGAGTTCGAGTACTACATTTTCCTTTTTTTCAATATTTACACTTTTCATAGGTTTATAAATCGATGCAGGTGGCCTTACTATTACAGATAACTTTATTGGATTTCCGTTGGTGAGACCTCCATTTATGCCACCCGAATGATTGCTATCTAGAGATATTTGTCCATTATTAATCTCAATGTAATCGTTGAAGAGGCTCCCTTTATATATTTCAAGTGCATCCCCGAAAAATACCCCTTTAATTCCAGGAATTGAAAATAGCATGGAGCTGAGTGTACTTTCCATGCTTCCAAAAAAAGGGTTTCCAAGCCCTACGGGTAGGGGGCTTGTTATGCATTCTATAATACCACCTATGCTATCCCCTTCTCCGTATACTTCCTTCACCAACTCCAGCATTTTTTTATATGATTCTTCATCAGGCACACTGAAGGGATTGTTTTTCCATGCCCCTTTATAACCTTCAATGCTTTTTGTTGCTATGTTGCCTATTTGCTTTGTATATGCATGCACCTCAATACCCTGAGAAGTTAAAAGGTGTTTTGCCAGTTCACCAGCAATAACCATGGCAACGGTCATTCTTCCTGAAAACTCACCTCCACCTCTAAGGTCAGCCATGCCCTGATATTTAACATACGCCGGGTAATCTGCATGACCTGGTCTTGGCACCGATTTATATATCTCAGAATCTTTGCTATTCACTTCTTTATTATGAATATAAAACACGAGGGGGTAGCCATTGGTCTTACCATTATATTCCCCGGCAAGTATCTCATATTCGTCATCTTCCCACCTTTTGGTAGAATATGGGATATTTCTCGGGCTTCTCCTTTCCAACCCTTCTTTTATTTTTTCATGTGGAATTTCCATCCCAGCTGGCAAGCCATCAATTGATATTCCAATCCCCTTCCCATGGCTTTCGCCGAAAATAGATATTTTTATATTTTCTCCAATTGTATTCATTTTAACATGCCTGCCTTGCAAATAATCATTTTTTCATAAAACTTGGACATTTTTAAAAGTATCCTATACATATCGGTACTTTCTTTGTAAAGTATGAATACAGCAGGTCCTGTCCCGCTAATGGATACTACCAGAGCATTGGTGCCTTCCAATTCCTTTTTAATCCTGCTTAAATCGATATTGCATATCTTTGACATTACAATTCCGTTTTTTTCTATGGCTTTTATCATTTCACCGGACATTAGATAGGATAACGCTTCTTCGAACTCTTCTTTATGAAGGGCATATTGGTTCCTGTCTATGTTGCTTTTCTGGATTGTGTATTCAGGTATGCATATCAATACATACCATGTTTCGCATGGTATATTTTCAATGACAACGTTATTTTCATTATCTGATACAGTAATGCCGTTGTAATAGCACGAGGCAGCGTCATCATATGCACCGGTAATGGATATGCCTGCTTCTATGTTGGACATTGATACCAATTCTAACATATCATCTTTTGTGTATGAAAAAGACCTGAATAAGGCAATGGCTACTGCAGAAGAACTTTTCAATCCAACGGATACAGGAATTTGTGAATCAACAAATATATTTGTATGTATACCTTTCCAGTTGTTGATTTTAACAATTTTTTCAACCACCTTTTGTATTAATAATGTATTTGCTTGTTGATTCGTTCTGAAATTAATGATTGTATAATCAGAAACATTGTATTCCGTATACACTTTGGCATATAGAGATATGGCTATCGCTGCCCCTTTCCTTGTTGAAATCCCATTCACGATGGATATTGCACTATGCGACCCCCCTATTTTTTTCATATTTCCAATATAGCCTCGTCTATAGCTATACCAGTATGCCTAGCAGGGTGAAAATAAGCGGTTAATATTTCATCCCCTATTTTGAGTTCGTTTATATGCAGTCTTTCTTTTCTTTTGTTATACAGGTATACTGATTCTGCATTTTGCAAAACAATGGACCCCTCACTTTCTTTACCTTCAGTTTTTATTAAAATCAATGGCCTGAATTCCCTTTTGATTCTTCCCACGGTTTCACTTCGTATATTACCCTTTGTATCGCATACTGCTACGCTGTCCCCTGCTTTAAGATCGGACAAATACTTTGTTTTGCCATTGGGCAACAGACAATAACTGTGGACTGCACCGGCATTTACTCTGAATGGCCTTGCAGGACTGAAATTGGTAGATGTAATTTCAGGGCCCACCAGATACATTTGTCTGGAAAAACTGCCAATAAGGCAACCTTCCCCTTGATACAAGCTGGATACAAAATCTATGCATACACGTTCCCCTTTGCCAATCCATATTATATCCTTTACAGTTGCGTATTCAATAGGAGTATTGCTTACAAACCTTTTTTGAGGGATATTTTTTATTTTTTCATAATCAATGACAACATTTTCAAAACCTTTTTCTAAAACGTTGAAATAGAGTTCTATTTCATCAACATTTTCTGCATAAGGTATTATTTTACCATTTTTTATGTTGGCGAGAATATCCTCTGCTGCTAACGCTTTGATATTATAGAATTTTACTACATAGAACAATCCTGGATCTTCATTCAGCAATCTTTCTACATCTTTATGATCTTTAACCTCTTTGAATTTCCCTACTAAAATACCTTTGAGATAAAGACCATCCTTTTTTTTGAGGTACAGAATAGCACCGTTTTCCTCTATTGTCTGGGGAGTTATAAACTGGGTATATCCTTCCCTTATTAATGACTCCAAAGTAATTTTATCTATATTTTCTACGTGGAGTATTATTGTCTTCATCATCATCAACCGTTTCTTCCCATATAATTTCGTATATTTTTGTTATGATCTGAGAAGGATTGGGATTTTGGAATATATTTCTTCCTATGGATACACCCCTTGCACCTGCTTGCACCGCATCCTTAACCATGGTATAAACTTTTTGCGGTGTATCCATTTTTTTGCCACCTGCAATCAATATTGGTATGCTTGTACTTTCTGTGATTTTTCGGAATGATTCTTTGCTTCCTGTATAATTCGTTTTTATGATGTCTGCTCCTAGTTCTTCACCGATCCTAACGCAATGTGCAACCTTTTCAGGATCGAACTCATCATCGATATTTTTTCCTCTTGGGTAAATCATAGCTATAAGGGGCATTCCATATTCATTGCATTCTGCTGAGACCCTGCCAAGATCTTTTAACATTTCTTCTTCGTAATCATTGCCTATGTTTATGTGGATGGATACTCCATAGGCACCTAAATATACGGCTTCTTTTACAGTCGAGACCAACACTTTTCTTTCTGGATGGGAAGAATTAATGGTTGATGCGGAAAGGTGCAATACAAATGGGATAGGATATACCTCTTTGTAATAACTTTTGTATATTCCTTTGTGCAATATTATACCAGTAGCGGTGTTTCTTATGCTAGTTATGGTTTTTTTCAATTCTTTTAACCCTTCTATAGGACCACTTGTAATCCCATGATCCATTGGAACTATAAGGGCAGAGGAACCTTTTATTGAAAATAATTTCATTTTCCGGATCTCTTTACCATACATAAATACACCATATGCATGTTATGTTTTGTTTGTATTTTATCCTTGCTTAGATTATTCATTGAAAAAACTTTTATTGTTGATATCATTACGCTAACTTGGAGAATTTTATAGAGGAGTTTATATGGTATGGGATGCAGCATTTATGTCTTTGAGCAATAAGGAAGACGCTTTACCTCTTGCACAAACCTTGAGCAACAAGAAAATAAAAATTTATGCATCCTCTGGAACTTACCGTTATTTAACTGAGAAAGGTATTGAAGCCATAAACATAGACCAGTTTACGGGGTTTGCCTCTCTTCTAGGTAATAGAATTAAAACATTGCATCCATATGTTTATTCCTCAATTTTATATGATAAAAAATATTCTTTGGATGTATCCCAAATGCCTATTAAACCAGTTCAGCTAGTTGTAGTTTCTTTGTATCCTTTTGAAGACGTTGCTATGAAAAAAAATGTATCCGATGATGAGCTAATAGAAAATATCGATATTGGGGGGGTTTCATTAATCAGAGCCTCGGCTAAAAACTATATTAATACCATACCTGTGGTGAGTGCAGAGGACTATGATTTTATAGCAGATAAAGTTAGGAAAGAGGAGGATTTGTCCATAGAAGAAAGAAAATATTTTGCTGCTAAGGCTTTTAGATATACCTCTTATTATGATAGCATCATAGCTTCTGAATTGAACTTTAACGTGTTGGAGGATTTTTTCACACTTCCCCTTAAAAGTGCAATTCCATTAAGGTATGGAGAAAATCCACACCAAAAAGCAAAATTCTATACCATACACGGACACTCTTCATTCGGTGAGATCAGGCAACTCCATGGTTCGGCTTTGTCATACAATAACCTTTTAGATATAGATGGAGCAGTTTCACTTGTAAATGAATTTGATAACCCTTTTGCAGTGGGCATTAAGCATCTTACGCCGTGTGGTGCTTCTGAAAGCGATGAAATAACAAAGGCATTGAAGGGTATGATAAGGGGAGATGTTGTATCTATTTACGGTGGTATTGTTGCAGTTAACAGGGAATTTGATGATAACTGTGTTAAGAGCATTAAAGGTTTATTTGTTGATTGTCTCATCGCTCCTTCATATACAGAATCAGCTCTTGAAAAATTGAAAAAAAGGCAGAAGATAAAGATCATAGAATATAATAGGGCTTCGGATCCTAAATATATGTATAGAAGTACTAGATGGGGAATGCTTATACAGGAAATAGATAACAGATCTTTATCAATTGATGAACTTAAAGTAGTTACTAATACCCCACTTGATAAAGAATATCTGGGTGATATTATATTTGGATGGAAAATCATTAAGAATGTAAGGTCTAATGGTATTGCTATTGTTAAAAACAGAATGATCCTAGGAATAGGTTCAGGTCAAACTAGCAGGGTAATGGCTGTTAAAATAGCATGCATGAAAGCTGGAGAAAATGCCAATGGAGCGGTTTTAATTTCTGACGCATATTTCCCTTTCAGGGACGGTATTGATGTGGCTGCAGAACACGGTATAAAGGTGATTATACAACCGGGCGGGTCTATAAGAGACCAGGAAGTTATTGATTCTGCCAATGAACACGGTATTGCTATGGCATTTACTGGTTGGAGAAGGTTTTCACATTAGGATTTTTTTTGCTTTTTCCAGTATTTCGTTATGGTCGAATGCCAGTTCAATGGCATAATTTATAGGTATTATTTTATAGGTTTCTGCATCATCACCTGCCATTGCATTTTTGGTTTCTGCTTCACATAGATATGCAATGGTTATGGTCTGCCCTCTAGGGTCCCTTCCAATCTTGGATTGAACTGTAACCAAGGATTTTATTTTTATATTGATTCCGAGCTCTTCTTTGACCTCACGTCTTATGGCTTCTTCTGCTGATTCACCGAGTTCTATGAAACCACCCGGTAATGCGTAATATCCTTTAAACGGTTCGTTCTTTCTTTTTACCAGAAATATGTTATATAAATCATCTTCTTTAAAAAAAACCACTGCATCAACTGCAACACTTATACACAGGTCATCTTTGATATTATAAAATTCTTTTTTGATTGATTGAAATAAATATTCTTCATCAATACCTTTTTCCTTTGCAATTTTAATAATTTCTTCTTTGTTCCCCATGAGGATTTCCTTTATTGCTTTTCGCTCTAAAACTTTTTGATCATCGATTGAAACATTGAGGTCTATTTTTATTTTAGCCATCTATATCCCCTTACTCTTGTTAAGTATGGATTTATATGCCTCGTCCTGCCCTTCTTTTATTGCATTCTCAATACTGCCTCCCTTTGAATAAACAGCTAAAAAAGCACCCCTGAAAGCATCCCCCGCTCCTACAGTTTTTGGTGAATCAATGGGTTCGGTAGGGAAGGTTAATACTCCTTTACTGGATATCCATCTGACTCCCTCCTTACCTAGTGTTACAATACAGTTAGGAACGTATTTTGCGAATTCCTTTTCTTCTACTATCGAGAGATATTTTTTGGCAATGGATTCTTCAAATTTGTTCATGAATAAAAATTCACACCCTTTTAATATATCCTTGAAGGTTTCTGCAGTATGGTTATATCTTATTTCTGGACCAGGATCAAACATAATGATTTTTCCGTTAGATATCGCTTCATCATGGATCTTTTTCATATATTCTGGATCACCTGTAGATAAATGTATGATGTCATGGGTTTTTACCATTTCTTCAGGGACATAATTTGGCAATTTCTTCATAACTCCCTGATATATAAACGAATAAGTTTCACCGTTTTTGTTTTCAAAAATCCAGCACTGAGGAGTATAACCTTCTGTCAAAATAAGGTATTTTAGATCTATTCTGTTTTCCTTCAGTTTATTTAAATATTGTACTGGGAAATCTTTGCCTACATATGAATGGATGGAGATATCAGCGCCTTTACTGCTTGCTAACATAGCTATATTTGTGGCAGTTCCACCTAAAGATTGTGAATACTCGGTTATTTCGGAAGTTCCATCTGCAACAGGATTATGCGACATTTTTCCGTAATAATCAATATTTACATGCCCAACAACAAGGATTTTTTTCATGTTAGATTTATGATTAAACTTCTTATTAAATTTATAGATGGTGTTGCTTGGGGGAAGCAGTAATACTCAGTCCTTAAGGGAATAGAACCTGGACTTCCACCAATAGAAAAGTTTATTGGAACATATAAAATTAGGGTCGCACATCAAAAACCTTTACAATAACTATATTTAACATTTGTTACAATATATACTTGAATGAAAAAATATTATTCTGCTTCTGATGTCGAAAAGTATGCATATTGCCCTTTAAGCTGGTGGCTTAGAAAAACCAAAAAAGATGTGAAAAATAAAGATGAAAAAGCGGGCATTGTAAAGCATGAAAAATTTAATAAGGCCATTAATGAAGTAATTGAAGATGAAGAAAAATCTTTATCATTGGAACAGCTCGTAGTAATATACTCCCTAGGTGGTACTCTCGTCGCTCTTATTGGTGTAATATTGTATTCATTATCCAGGACTATAAACATTGTATATTATATGCTTGCCACAATATCGCTTTTGTGGTTTTTTGCGGATTCATATTTGTGGTATATTTCATTAAAAAATAAGGATACGAAAAAGGATAAAAATTATATTTTGCTTTTTGGTTATGTAGGCTCCATTTTTGGGCTGGCAAGTTTACTTCTATTTTTGCAATTGAGAAAGGTTTTTGGTGAGATATTAAGTGTAATTGCAGTATTGTGGATTGTAGCAGCAATTTTTGCTTTTTATTATTCATTACATCTTAAGATTGAATCGATAAGGCTCAGAAAAGAATATACTATACAGGAAGGTAAGATCGTTTACAACGATAATATGAAGCATTCATATCTTTTTTTATCTGAACAATACAAGCTTTCAGGCCGCCCTGATTATATACTGTACCATGATGAAAAATACATACCTGTGGAAGTAAAGACAGGAAAAACACCTCCCTATCCCCTTTATTCACATATTGCACAGTTGATGGTGTATAATATTTTAATTGAAGAGCATTTTAAGGTAAGGCCAGATTATGGTATTTTAGAGTATAACGGTAAAAGTTTCCCGGTTATGTATACTGATCACTGGAAACACAGGATATTAAATTATATTAAAAAAATGGAGATAGTTGAACAAACCGGTATTGCGCACAGAAATCACAATAAAGTATCTAAATGCCTTCACTGTTCACAATACAATATTTGCCCGGAAAGGCTAGGAGATAAACATGAAAACGCACACAAGAATAATAAAATATAATAAGGATATTGAAAACTGGATTAAGGGATCTTTCAGTAAGGATTCTCCTCTTTTTGTTGCTATTGATTACGACCGGATATATGGACTTGAACATTTAGAAATTGCCTATTACCATGCCTATAGAAGGTATAAAAATAATAAAATGAAGGCCTCGAGTTTATCCATGGAAACCATTCTGTTTGCTGCCTTGACTCTGCAGATCAACATGGCTATTAAACGTGTAGGCATATCAAATACCACTAAAAACATTGCCTTGATTTGTGATCTTGATCTGCCAGATTCAGCTAAGGAAGTTGACGAATATGACGTCGAAATAACCAGAGCTTTTTTAGATAACCTGTCTATAGGGGATTGCAAAAATAGGAAGGAGTGTATCGATACAATAATAGAGAAAATGGCACTTTTGGAATTACTTCAGTAAAACCTCAATGCCAGGCAATGTTTTGCCTTCTAACATTTCTAAAAAGGCACCACCTCCTGTAGAGATATACGTAAAATTTTTTTCTAAATTCATTTCCTCAATTGCTGTTATTGTTTCTCCACCGCCAGCAATTTTTATTCCGTTTGCCTGGCCTATATACGAGATTATATCTTTCGTACCCTTCTTAAAATTGGGGTTTTCAATCATTCCAAGAGGACCATTCATTACCAACATTCTTGACTTTTTTATTACTTCTGAAAAATACGATATTGTCCTGGGACCAATATCATATATTCCTTCATTATCCTTTATATTTTTTATATCTGCAATCCTTATGTTTTTTAGCTCTTTTTGGTCTGCTACAACGGCATCTACAGGAATTTTTATTTTTTCAGACATTTTGCTTAATATGTTTTCTGCCATCTCTTTAGAATCTATCTTGGAACATCCTACATTGTAACCATTGGCAGCTATGAAATTGTTTGCCATGGCACCACCTATTAGTATATTATCTACTTTAGGTGCCAGATTGTTCAATATTTTTATTTTATCTGAAACTTTGGCACCGCCTAAAACCAGCGTGAACGGATGCTCTTTATTGTTAAGAATGGAATTGATTTCATTAACTTCCTTTTCTACTAGAAAACCCGCATAGGAAGGTAAGAACCTAGCGATTCCAACAGTAGAACTATGCTTTCTATGTAAAGATGCAAATGCATCTGAAACAAAAATATCCCCCATGCCAGCAAGTTTTTTAGAAAAAGATTCATCGTTGTTTTCTTCTTCCGGGTAAAAACGGATGTTTTCTAATAACCCTATGTCACCTTCCTTCATTTGATCAATTTTTTCTATAATTCCATCATTTAATTCGTCAAAAAAGGAGATTTTTTTGTTCAATTTTTCTTCCAATACCTTTTTGACTGGCAATAACGAATATTTGGAATCTCTGCCTTTGGGCCTGCCTAAATGGGAAATCAGTATAATTTTACAACCTCTTTCAACGAGGTATTTTATTGTTGGCAGGGTAGAGTCAATTCTTTTTGTATTCTGCACAACCCCGTTCTCAATGGGCACATTATAATCTACACGCAATACAACCTTTTTATTGCTAAAATCTGCATCTTTCAAGGTTTTTAGCATGGTATACACCTTTTCACTGTTGACCTAGATGTAAGGTATCCATTGAATCAACTTTAAAAGCACCGCAATGTGGGCACGTTGAATCACCTTCCGGTATAGCTGCACCACATATAGGGCAATAGCTAATGCGTTCATCATTACCATATAGATTCGAAGTGATACCATTAGCTTTTTTAACAGCTTGTTTTATCGTACTCCAAAAAGAGGTTTCGAAGTTCCAAAATAAAAGTTTTTGTGCTATACTCATATTTTTTTTGAACTCTTCTTCTTTCAATTGTAGCTTGGTTTTTGGGTCCCTGTTGGTAGCTTCAGTCTTTAGAGATATAACAAATTCTTTCTTTTGCATTTTAGCTTCTACAATTACCTTTATAATGGCAGCAGGGAGGTTTTTTATATGTTCCGGGGAGGAAGATTCGATTAAGAATCCATCTTCTTTAAGAAGGTCTTTATCCAGGTTCAGATGATGAGATGTTAGGTAGTCCTTTACTATTGTATATAAATTGTTTAGCTCTAATTCATTACCTTTCATGTAAACTTCTTTCATGTATGATATTAATATGATATTTATTTATTAATTCTTCTATTTGCTATTTTTAGATTTTTTGGAAAAATAATGGTATACCTCTTTACGTAATTGACCCTAGAGTTAACTGACCTGCTACCGCTGCAATGATAAATAAGCTTATTGCAATAGGTAATGTGGTTGCTATAAACATTTTTCTTTCAATCCATACTTCCCCGAATTCTACACCTTCAACGTAATACCCTATTACCAAAACAAGCAATATCAAGTATATGCCCAAGACCATAGTAAATTGACCGACCGGTATTAAAGAGGCAGAGGATATTCCAGATATAACCTTGCTTAGTAATACGTAAAGGGAGGCAGTTATACCTAATATAAGAGGAGCAAAAAAGGCAGCGGTTCCTCTCATCATTCCTACTACACCAGACAGCTCTTTGTTTATATCCGAATCTACTTTCTTTAAGTCCCTGAGATAATTGGCTATTTCTATTATAGTTTTACCGGCCATAATATTTTCTTTGGATATTAATTTGATAACAGTTTTCATTGTTACTTTTATTGTTTTAGACGGATAATTTTCAAGTAATCCCCCATCTCCAAACAATGCTTCTTCTATAGGTTTACCAGAAACTTGCAATGTAAAAACTATTTTATTGAATAAATCCCCTATGTTGGTTCCTTGCATACTTTCGCTTGTTTTCATAAGTGCATTTTCTATAGACATTCCTTCTAACATTCTTGAACCTACCTGGAATAATGCATCCGGGAATTCTTCTTCTACCTTAAGCATTTCTTGACGCTTTTTGTATTGATAATTTGAGGTGAGCCATATGTAATAAGATATCGTTGCTGAAACTCCTGCTAATACAGGTAAAGAGGAAAATGTTACACCTAGAGACCCTGCATAGCCCAGAGACAATGGCAGTGCAACAAGTGCTATAAGCGCCCCGATTGCAATGGACATTATCAAAAACCCTATTTGCTGTTCCTTTTTGTATGGGGGAGGGATCTCAGAAAGGAGTTGGGTACCTGGGCGTTTTCCCAATATATAATACCCGTACACAAAGGCGATTAACGGAAATATAACATCCATTACAACTACGATCATTATTAAATTGGATAGAGTCCCCCCAGATGATGTAGTTGCTTGGGGGCTGCTAAACGAGGTAGTAGTGGGGGAGCTTGTTGCTGCACTTACATTAAATAAGTTGGAACCACTGCCAAATAAGGTTATCATTGGGAGCATTGAACCAATAATCATTGGTAAAAGTACACCTAATGCGAAAAGCATTGTAGTGGGAGTAGACAACGATGCCGCAAATTCCTCTATTCTTCTTTTTGTTCCTATTAATACAATATCCTTTGCTTTCTCAAGGTTTCTCAAAACACCTTCCTGTGTGCTCTCCAGTGTAGACATACGGATTGTATATAAGGACCTTTTAAGATCATCACTCCATCTGCCGGTTTCAAAGGCAAAGGATATAAAAGATTCTTCAATAGATGAATAAGTTCTACTGTATACATCCCACAATATTTTTTTCATTCTAGAAGATAGTGGTTCATCGATGTTTTCTGCCGCAAATGATATTGCCCTGTCCAAAGATGGTACAAGTGCCATGGACATTGCTAAAAAATTAACTAATTCAGGAGCTCTTCCCATCATATATACTCTTAGCCTTTTAGCTAGATAAACAGGGTAGATTATTAGAAAATAAGACAGCATAATTATTATCAAAAGCATTGCAAGATATCCCATTGTGGTCATAGGAACAAGTGTAGACGCGTAGTCAGATTCTAGCATGATAATGGGCATGAATATAAGAGAGACTATTACTAACCCCATAATCATCATGAAAATGGCAGCTTTTGTAATTTGATAATAATCAATGTCCATTCCAATGAAAGAGGTTGCTTCAACTAAATCCGGATGCTTGTAAGCTTTTTCTATTACATTTTTTTTGTTTAATGCTTTTTTCCAGGCAGAATACGTTTTTTTGTATATTTTGGAACTTTCTTCATAATTTAGTTCTACATTCCTAAGTTCATTTTCTTTTATATGTACATCGTTCAGAGCATTTTCATATAACTTTTTCATTTTGGCTTCTTTGAGTTCTAATGCATGTGGACTTGTTGGAACTATTCTATCTACAGTTTTTACTAACTTAACATACCATTTACCTGCAATAGGCTCCGTTTCTACTTTTTTAACTTCAGGCATATTTTACACTCCTGTTGAACCATTTCTTCCAGTCTTCTACCAATGCAGTGTAATCAACAACCCTTGACTTTTTGTTGTAATTTTCTAACAGACTCCAGAACGCATTGTTAGATGCCACTACCCAGTTAGCCTTCAGTAAATCAGGTCTTTTGAAATTGTTGGAATATTCTACCATGTATGCCCTTATCGAGGCCCTTGCACCTATATTGTGCAAGGCTTCTTCATATGTCATGCCCCACATGTCGGCTATGTTTTTTATTTTATACGAATTGTTCAAAAATGTATCAGTTGCAACGATAACATCGCTGTTTTCGTCATATTTCATTATCATATTGAAGTTTCCAGGTTCTTTTTCTTTATCCACCTCACTTATTTCAAGAACCCTTCTTTTTTGAAGTTGTGTACCACCAGGATTTGCTAAACCGGCGATTATAACGATATCCGTTGCCATAAAAGATATTGCAGGTATACCTATATCGTGTACCACTCTTTCGAATATTGCTTTAGAAGAGTTACCGTGAATTGTACCCAATACGGAACTTCCTGCTGTACCTGCTCTCATTGCCTCATATAACGTCTTTGCTTCTTGTCCTCTTACTTCCCCCAGGACTATTGCACTTTCACCTAACCTTAACGAAACAACTAATGCATCATTGGCAGTCATCTGACCTGAACCACCAAGAGACGATTGTACCCATAAGCTCTGGACTTTGTATCCTAAACTTTGCATTTGAGGAACTGGTAATTCTAGCGTATCTTCTATTGTTAAAATCCTTTGGTTTTGTGGGAATTCTAGCATTATGGCACCGACAAAAGAGGTTTTACCTGCTCCTCTTGGACCTGCGACTAATATTGTAGACCTTCCATCAAGTAAAAAAGAGATTAACCCTGCTGCCATGGGGGTTATGCTTTTAAGTTGTATAAACTTCAAAAGAGTCCATGGATCTGAAGAATGCCTTCTCAATGCCATTGCAATTCCATCTGGACTTAACGGCTTACCTATAACCGTAATTCTTGAATCGTACTCTTCAATATCTGTTTCTAAAACGGGCATTGCTTCTGAAAATGGTCTTCCGGAAATCATCCTGAACCTTGAAAGCAAAGCTTCTGCGTCAGATTCACCTACAATTATATTTGTTATACATTTATCATGTAAATTTGGATCACGTGACCCTATTTTTATATGGACACGGTTTTGGGAAGATGGTGCATCTATGTATACATCCTGGACAATCGGGTCACGCAATAAAACTTCAATAACCCCCAACCCAGCAACGTATTTAACAATAACTTTAGAAAGCCTTTTTACTGTTTCTATTTCCTCATCTCTAGTATCACCTAGTTTTATTCCGTTTTTCTGTGCAATACTGAATAACAATCTTTCAGACAACTTAGAAACATATGCTCTTGTTTCTTCTAATGATTCCAACCTTACATTTTTTGGGTAAAAGTGAGGCAATTCTTGTTTGACTAACTGTATTAACCTAATTTGATCAGCAGACATGTTATATTCTGGCAACGATACATAATAATAAGTTTCAATGGATTCTTTGCTGGAATATATGTTTACCTCTACATCTTCTACGTAATAAGACTTTATTTTTACTGCACCTTCGGGGACAGTCATTATTACCCATGAAGATGAAAAACTGGGCCTTACCATTTCACTTTCTTTAGCTATTTTAAGTATCCCTTTTTTGATGGTATTTGGATCAAATCTAGATATTGTATTAAGTAATTCAGACAATTTAGCCATTGTGTTATTGTAGTCTGAATAAATACTAGACATGTAAGTATTTTCAGGTACTTGTGGTGCGTAACTTTGTATTGGTGGTTGGTATTGCATTGTACCTTGCATATTTTGGTAATTATTGATTAGATATGGATCCTGTTCAGATAAAGGTATTGTCTTGCCTTTGGGTATCAATGGTTCAGCTTCACTTGATGTTATTTTTGGTTTTGATGGAGATGCAATGACTGGCTTTGGATGTGAAGAGATTTCTTTAGTTGCCTGCGGAGATGCTGCCTGTGGTGACGAAGAAATCACTGGTTTAGATGGGGATGAAGGTTTGGATTCTGTTATGGTAATTCCTTTTGGTTGTATTTTTATTACCCTTTTTGTACCACAGCTCCTACAAACTGTAGTGTCCTCATTATTGAGTGCACCACATGATTCACATTGCCATAAATTTGCTTTCTTTATATCACCACTTTCGTATACCTTTCCTGGTATTGATTGCTTGTTATATGACATAAAATTTCACTGATTACAAATATTAATTAACACAATAATAGTATTTAATATTTATTTAAGACATTAAAAACATATGGAAAATAATAAAAAATACATTCCTATATGAATTTTGTAATTTGATGTTTACAATAAAATTACATAAGATTAAACTATAAGAAAAATTTTAGATTTTAAAGATAGAGAAATTGAATTTTAAATAATTACTTTATCTAAAATAATCGATAACCCCTAGACAAACTTAGATTTACACTATCAATTGAAAAATAACAATCCATTATAGTGTTGGTTAATCTATGTCTTGGATTTTAATTTGATTTTTATCTAACGTGAGCGGGAAGACCCCTTGACTTGGCAAGGGGATGAAAGCGTAACATTAATAATCTACTC
>JBMFVL010000008.1:0-46837 GCA_049966015.1 Thermoplasmata archaeon
ACGTTGAAGCCCAAGGATGTCAGGGATAAGGGAATATCTGAGAGGGAATTGAAGAGGAAAAAAGCTGAGATAAGGAAAGGAAAGAGGCTGAATTTCAAAACTAAGGTGAACAAGACTCTCCTTAAACTCTACAAGGCAAGGCAGACCAATAGTTGATTATTATTCATAGGTATAGATATTCATTTAAATAGGGGTGACATTTTTTCAGTGTTATCTATATCCCCAAAAAATTGATGGGCTCAGCCGGATTTGAACCGGCGACCTCCGCTGTGTGAGAGCGACGTCATGCCACTAGACTATGAGCCCGGTTATAACTTCAAATTTTGGGGTTTAAAATTATTTGATCTCTTCTAGGTCCATAGGAAAGCATCTTTATCGGCACACCCAGGTAAAGTTCTATGAATTTTAAATATTTGGATAACTGTTTAGGCATATCCCTGCCTTTACTCTTTTTTATTTTATTCCATTCTTCTTCGGATAAATCCTTCCATCCATCAAAGGTCTTGTATATTGGCCTGGCTTTTTCATAATCGTATGCAAAGGTAGGCAATGTATTATACTTTTTCTTGTCTATTTCGTATTCTACACATACGTTTATCTTTTCAAGCCCTCCAAGTGTATCCACCTTGGTAAGTGCTATTTCAGTAACTCCGTTTAAATCCACAGAAGCTTTAGCTATTACAAGGTCTTCCCAACCGCACCTTCTAGGCCTGTTGGTTGTAGTTCCAAATTCCCTTCCTTTTTGTTGCAAAAATTCGCCTGTTTTGTCTTTAAGCTCAGTAGGGAATGGCCCACTTCCTACCCTTGTAGTGTATGCCTTCATTACGCCTACAACCTGGGTAATGTATTTAGGAGGTATACCAGCACCACTTATTATACCCCCTATTGTCGTATTGGATGATGTGACAAATGGATATGTTCCATGGTCTATATCCAGCAAAGAACCCTGGGCGCCTTCTAACAATACCCTTTTTTTCTTTTTCAATGCATTTATTAGATAGCTGTCAGTATCAATGATATATTTGGATAAGGTTTTGCCGTATTCCAGGAACTCCTTAACCAAATCCTCTTTCTTGTATTCAAAGGGTTTATTGTATGCACTGAATAGCATTCCTTTTATTTTGATTTGTACAGCAATCTTTTGAGCCAATATATCTTCATCAAGCAAGTCCTCCATTCTTATGCCTGATCTTGCAGCTTTATCTATGTATGCTGGACCTATACCTTGCTTTGTCGTACCTATTTTGTTTGCTCCTTTAGATTCCTCTTCTATACCATCTAATTCCTGATGATATGGGAAAATAACGTTGGCTTTGGGGGATATCTTTACGTTGCTTACCCTAAAACCGAATTTTTCGATATCACCTAATTCAGATAGAAGAAGTTTAGGGTTTATCACCATACCATTTCCAAGTATAGATATCTTATCCCTTACAACACCAGAGGGAACTTGATGCACTGAAAGCTTTAAATTTTTTATGTATAATGTATGCCCAGCGTTTGGGCCACCCTGTGATCTTACTACGATATCGTTAGAAGATGCTAGCACATCAGTAATTTTCCCTTTACCTTCATCACCAAATTGGATTCCAATTATAGCTATTGCGGGCATATATGTCAAATGGGTTAAAACGATTTATATACAAAAAAGTTGTTATAGTTATTTAAAGGGTTTTCTAATTATATTTCCACATGTTTTGCAATGGATTATTATCATTCCCTTCCTGATTCTAATTTCGGAATTCAAACCATAAACCAGATAGCTATGGCACTTTTTGCAGATATGCCTTTTGGCACTGGGAGGTATTCTTACATTGTACTTTCTGCTTATAGCCAATGCCAGGTCTATGTATCTTGCCATATGTTCAGCATCTTTTTGGTATGCCATTTTCTCTGCTTGATTCAGCAGTATATTGATACGTTCATTTGCTATTTCCAATAGGTCCTTTGGCCTAAAGCCCCGCCTACCCTTCCTTTTATGCTCCATTGAATACCTCGTGGAATGATAATACTCAATGCCACTAACTATTAAGATATATTCCTATAGTTTTATTGTATTGTCATCTTTTGTAATCCATAGCTAAACTTATAAATCTTTATTTTATGGGAATGGTGAAGGTAGTTAAATATGTCTAGGATAACTGAAAAAGAGGTTATGGATTATTTGTCTGAAGTCAAGGATCCTGAAATAGGGATTAGCATTGTTAAGCTTGGTATGGTTAGGAAGGTCAGTATTGATAATAATAACAATGTGAGTGTGGATATTGCACTTACTGTTCCTACATGTCCCCTCTCTTCGACAATCGAGCATGACGTTAAAAAAGTGTTGTCTAAAAACAAGAACGTAAAATCTGTAAAAGTAGAAATGGGTTCTATGACCGAAGATGAAAGGAAAGAACTCATTAACAGGTTAAACAACAAACCAAAGTATGTGGATGATTACTATACCAACCAGGGTAAACCAAGCAATTTGACTTTTTCTTTGGATGGGAAGGGGAATTCCCAGCAGGATATTAAATATGTAATACCAGTTGGATCCGGAAAAGGAGGAGTTGGAAAATCCAGTGCTACCTCGTTGTTGGCCATTCAACTTGCAAAAAGCGGTTATAAAGTGGGAATAATGGACGCAGATATTACCGGTTCTTCAATCGCTAAAATATTTGGTGTTTCAGGGCCGTTGTTGGTTAACGATCAGCAACGTATTATGCCTCCCACAAGCTCTAAATACAAAATAAAAATGGTTTCTACTAATATGATACTTGAAAAGGAGGATCAACCAGTTATTTGGAGGGGGCCTATATTGACACAGCTTGTTAAACAGTTTTTTAATGATGTTGAATGGGGAACCCTAGATTTCTTGCTTTTGGATATGCCTCCAGGAACGAGTGATGTTCCTCTTACGGTTTTCCAGAATTTACCCCTCACCGGTATGGTTTTTGTAAAAACACCTCAAGACCTGGCAGGAGTCATAGTAAATAAAACTATCAATATGGCTAAAATGATGAACATAAAAACAATCGGAATTATTGAAAACATGAAATACATTAAATGCCCTCACTGTGGAGAGAAAATATATCTATGGGGGCAGGGGAATTATCATTATGACATTCCTCTTTTGGGCGAGGTGCCTATACAACCGGACCTGGCAAATTACATGGATAGTGGAAAAGTAGAGGAATACCCAGACATATCTTTTATGAAGCCTATTGCGGATAATTTGCTTGAAATAATCAAAAAAATGTAGGTTATACCCTATCCCTTACTTTAACAGCCAGTCCATTATGGGCTTTGAGCATATCCATGCCGCACATCTTTGCAACCCCTACAGCCTTTACTGTGCCGTTTGATGATACTACAACTTCATCACCTATGCGTATATTTTCATCAGCATTTAAAACGGCTGGGGCGAATACATCACCTACAAGATTCATGTTTTCAATTTCTACAACATTGATGCCCTGTTTGAGGAGGAATTCTGCACCATATAGAGTCAAGGAAAATTTCCCTTGAAAAGTGTATATACCGAGCTGCTTGTTATTTTTTAATATTTTGTATTCTGGAAAAAATCCTTTTATTTCCATTTCATCGAACGGGTCTTTTCCGAATTGATATATGAGCATTGAATGCACAATGTCCTTATGGCTTAATTTGTATTCTTTACGGTATTGATAAAGCATTTCAGATAATTTTTCAAGGGATTCTTTGGAGGTAGGATTATGGTCACTGGTAATGTATACCTCATCAACATGTTTTTCTATAATATCTTTTATGAACATTTCCCCTTTATGCAGATGGAGTATTGCGATATGGTAAGGATTCCTTTGCAGATAGTTTTCAATAACCTTTGATGTTACTTCTTTTTCTATAGAATCCCAGTAACCTGTTACAGGCACATCATAATTTCTCACCGGATAATAATTTTCTATTTCTCTTGGAACCATAGATAATGGAGAAGTAACGATTAATTCATGGACACGCCATTTCATTCCAGCTTTGGATAATGCTTCATTGAATTTCATATGGCTCTGGGATTGGGAATAAGGTTTTTTCTTTGAGCATGGAAAAAATACTGCAATATTGACCTTTTCGTTGGGTTTAATTGCAATTTCACTTATTTTTTTTCTATGCCTCTCTACTTCGGGCCTTGAAAAAGATAATTCAGAAGAATAGAAAGAGACATTTCCCATAACGGGTGTCCTTTCTTCGATGAAATTGTACCCCTCTTCGTTAAGCATTTTCAGTATGGCAACGCTTGATGGCTCTGCAAAGGAACGCATTTCCGCGTACTCCCTTAGCCTTCCAATGGAATTATAATGCCTTACCCTTTCCAATTCTTCTAAGAGAACCAGTCTATTATGCCCGATGATTGAGTGTTTTGCAGTGCAATATTCGCATTTGCAATTGAGATTGGTATTTTCTACTCCAAAGGATGTAAGGTATTTACCGGCCATTGCAAATTGGTCTGCAAGGGATGTATCCATTATACTAACCCCTAGGTAATAAAGCAAGCCGATTCTCCATGGCAAAGCTACATTGGGAGCAAATATCAATTGGTCACTACTTGCCACTTTCCTGATGAACTTGAATGATGCCATGACTTCATGTGGATCTGTGTAAATTTCATCTAGATTTATAAAAGGTATAACACGGTCCTTTTTTGAAATTACGGCCTCATCATCCCAATAAATATAAGAGTGCTCTTTGGTAATTGCACCTTTGGTGTACATTCTAGGAATGTTTATTTGAATGCCTTCTATCTCTAGAGTCCTACCATCATAACCTTCGTTGATCACTTTTATAGTAGGTTCTTCAATACCTACATCTAGACTGCCTATAATGGGCAGATCACTTATTCTTATCATTTCACATTTCCTTTGGGTGGTTTGGAGCTTATTGCTTCAATAAGCTGCAATTCACTTTTATAAATAACAGCCCTTTCCTTTAAATTTTTCCATATCTTCGGCAATATATGATTTGAAGTGTAGTCCCTCTCTTCCGCAGGGGATTTTTCTAGCATGTATAATTTACCTTTATAATTTTCCAGTATTGATAAATTGCTTATATTTCCATCACCCACAGGAAAATCGGTAAGTATAACTATATCCGCATTTTCAATCATTTTTTTATGTTCTTCAATTAATTTTTGAGGGATGTTTGAAAATGCATCATTGAGAAGACATTTAAATCCATACTTTTTGCATGAAACATAGTCGGAATCAAGTGGGCTTATTATGCCTACGGTAGTTGACACATAATTTTCGTATAGCCATTCCATAATAGCGCTTCCACTTCCCCCACCGCATATGATGTGTGCAGAGAATTTCGAATTAAAGAGCTTCTTTTTGAAATGTAAATCATAGCATGCTTCAATATTTTTTTGTGTTAACACTTCAGTGCTTTCCCCAAAGGCAAAAACCTTACCATTTTTCATCATTAATACTTTATCTGAATATTCTCTACATCTATTTACATCATGAAAGGTTATAATAGCCATTTTTTTCTGCTCCGTTACTATTTTTTTTATTAACTGCAAAACTTCAAATTGGTTTTTTATATCCAGATGGCTAATAGGTTCATCCAGCAAAATAAGGTCTGCATTATTAACTAAAGAACGAGCAATAAGCACAAGTTCCTTTTCTCCGCTGGATAAATCTGATACATACCTGTCTTTAAGATGAACGATACCTGTTTCTTTTAACGAATTCAATGCAATTTGAATATCCTCTTCTGTATCAAAAATCAGGCTATTACTTGAAGCATATCTTGCACTCGTTATCGTATCTAGGACCGTGAACCCCTTGAAAACATTGTACGTCTGTGGTAAAAAGGAAATTTTTCTTGCTATTTCAATCCTTGACATTTTTTTTACATTTTCTCCGTTGAGTATTATTTCACCTTTACTTTCAATCAACATTGCTATGGATCTTAACAACGTTGTTTTTCCTGCTCCGTTCTGTCCGACAACACCAAGAACTTCTCCTTTCTCCAGAATAAAACTTATTCTCTCAATTATTGGCTTTTTATCAATATATCCATAAAGGTTTTTCACTTCTAAAGCTATACTACCACCTCTTTATTGATAGATTTTCTATATAGATAAATGAAAAAAGGTACGCCCATAAAAGAAGTGATTACACCTACTGGAATTTCAGAAGGCGATAAAATTGTTCTTGCAATAGTATCAGAGACCACAAGCAATATTGCACCACCCAGTGCAGAGGATGGCAAAAGATACCTGTAATCACTTCCTACGATTCTGCGCATGATATGGGGTATCATGAGACCTACAAACCCGATTATTCCACTCATGCTTACTGCAAGTGCTGTTAGAAGTGTGGATAGCCCTATGCCAGTATAGGTAATAGCCTTGACATTCACACCACTCGCCTTTGCCAGCTCATCCCCTGTTGCGATAAGATTGAATTCTTTGCTCAGTATAAATAGCAGTGTAAAGGATATTAGTATAGGAAAGGTTATGATATCGATTTCCCCCCATATCGCATTGGAAAAACTACCCAGAAGCCAATAAATGAGTTCTTCTAAATGTGGTCCTGAGATATACATAAGAAAGGTAACCATTGCAGAAAATAAATATCCAACTGCGAGGCCTGCAAAAATCATGTTTTTGCTTTCCAATCCACCTGAAGTGTAAGACAATACCAGCACTAAAAGTACTGCAACAGTACCACCTAGAAAAGCAGCAACTGGCAAAAGTATGAAATTGGTATAGCTCACCCACCCTTCAGTAACAACTAAAGCCGCACCGAAAGCAGATCCTGCAGATAATCCAAGAATATATGGGTCTATCAACGGGTTTTTAAAAATATTCTGCATAGTAACACCGGAAGAAGAAAGCGAGATACCCACTAAAATAGCTAATACAATGCTGGGAAGCCTTATGTCTAGAATTATTATTGAATACACATTTTTTTCTACACTTTTATGCATCATTGCATTCAATAAGTAGTATAAACTATCCCAGAAAGGAACTTTAACCGGACCTATTGATAAGGAAAGGATTACAGAAAAAAATAATATTATTAATAGTACGGTGTTTAACAATACCCATGACTTGAACCTGGCATTCATATTTTACCTGATAAAATTAAAAAAAAGGTTAAACGGAAATGGTTACATATCCCATATTTAGATATATTACATTTTCCGGATAGTTATATATCTTTCCCTGGTAAGAAATGTCAATTGTAGCAGGCCCTGCCGGGATGTTTTTGAATATGAATATACCTTTGCTGTTGGTTTGTGCAGTAAAATTGCCTTTGGCTGTAATTATTGTTACGCTTATGTTTGACACAGGAGTGGAACCATTCATTACTTCTCCGGTCATATTGCCCGTCAAGTTGAATAGCTCAGGATGCAATATGTAAGCTATTTCCTGAAGGATTGAAAACAGGGTTATGTCAGGTTCAGAAATATATGCATCGTTTAGTGTATAAACAGTGTTACCTTTTACCGCAGATAAATTGCCCCATAACGGGTTTATTGAAGAATAGCTTGAAACATTAAGACCATATGGTCCCACACCTACCAGTATATACTCCGGATTAAGAACCATTAACCCTTCCTGGGATATTTCAGGATATTGAGAAGTTTGGTTGTTTGCAGCATTGAATCCACCTGCATCATCTATGAGTCTACCACCAAATGTTCCTGCACCGTAAGTCCAGTATCCATTTGAATCTGGAAAGTAAGTTAATAAAACAGATGGTCTGGACATTGCAAACGCCATCTTGTTTTCTATGTTGTTGAGAATGTTGGTCAGATTTGTAGCTATTTTTTGAGCGATAGAAGTTTGACCAGTAATTAATCCTACAAGGGATACATCGTTAATTATCTGGTGCATCGTATAAGGATTGAGGACAACAACAGTAAGTCCAAGAGATGACATTTTTTCAACTTGTGCCGCACTGGTAATTCCAGCTGCAAGAACCAACGAAGGTCTTAAAGATACTATCAATTCATAATTTATGGTAGTGCTGTTGGTTACCTGTGTTGTGTTGTTCAGATTAAACTGATACCATTGCTGATTGGTATAATCATACTTGCTATCTACACCTACAATTTTGCTTCTTAGTCCAAGATTGTACAGTATTTCTGTATTGCTTGGTGCCAGGGAAACGATCCTTTGGGGATATTTCTGTATTGTAACCAATCTACCGGTATCATCTACGATTGTAATTGTTGTGTTTGTACTGTTTACCAACCCTGTTTTGTTGCCTGTTTGTGTCGTATTGTTGCTTGTTGTCAGCTTATATGTGTAAAACCCACCTACAAAAGAGGCAATGAGTAAAATTACCACTACCGCTCCAATTAAAATGCTTTTGTTATTTTTAAAGTCCATTTGAATTCACCGGCGTTTAAAATGATTTTTAAATATTTAAACTATACTTTAATTTGTCGCGTTAGAAATAAAACAGATTTTAATCTGAGAAGTAAAAGTGGCATCATAATCTTATTTGTTTGAAAGATAAGTTTCTAAAGATTAATAGGTTATCAGATAAAAAATTTATAATTTTATGTTTATGACCTTGTCTATATTTTTATATTGAATTGTATTGCTATGCTGTTTCACCAGGTCCATCATCTTTCTTACCATGTCCGAGACTTCAACTTCCGATATTGTTTTGGAAGAAAGTTGTTTTCGCTTGGTGTATTGATGCGCAAAAGACCTGCTTATCGATATTACACCAGAAAAATCAATTACAAAATTTTTTTCTTGCGATTTTTCAATCATATCGAACAGGTTATCACAGCCTTTCCTTGTAGCGAGATCAGGACCTATTACTTCAGATATTTTTATTTTCATACTATCCTGTGTATTGCCAAACATACTATATTAACATTTGGTTTTGTATTTATTTTAATTCACTTGGCTTTTTTGTTATATGTTCAATCTAGACAGATTATAATTCATTCAATATATTGATATAAATCTGTAGAAAGATCTGTCCTTACTCTAAATGCAATATAACATCCCCTGAATAAATAAGTCTTATTAGAATCTTCACCATAGTTAAAAGGGATTATTTTTTTATTTTGAATATTTTCAATAAATTGTATACTTAATACGCCATTTCCAGAGATAATAACTCCTTCCCCTTTCATTCCTTTGATTAAAAGGTTAAAACTCGTTCTAAGACCATATCCTCTTTCATTGTTGCCTTCATTTTTAGTTGAAGTACCATTTAATGCCATTACAAGACTATCAACATCTTTATCAAATTCTATTTTATGATTTCTGAAATTACCGGGAATAGATATACCATCGTCTAATACAGCAAATTCCAATTTTTTTTTGCTTGGATAATTTTGCATCATTATGTAAGAATTCTTATAATTAGAATGTTCTATTACGTTATCTAATAGCTCATCAATGCAATATCTCAAACCAGTTTTGGATTCTTCTGTTAGATTATTACCTAGGTTTTGTACAATAATTGAAGAGATTGTATTTTGGTTAGTTTCATTAACTCTTGTAAATTGTAAATAGTTTTGTCCTTCATTAGTAGGCTTACCTTTTTCAAGTACACGTTCTTTGGTTATATAGTTGATATAGCCGTTTACATCATTATTTTTGGGTTCAACGTATACCTTATTTTCTTTTGCCTTTATAATTATGTCTCTTAACAGCAACAATTCTGATATTGGAATCCAGTCATATTTACTCAGGTCCAATTCCCCCAGTTTATTGTACGAATTAAGTAATTTAAGATAATCCGTATAGTTTTTCACTAAGTATGGATAAGTTTTTTCATTCATCATTAAATATATGTTATTTTATTATTTTTATTTATTGGCTTTTTATATTTATCTATACAATGTATAACTATCTACAAAGGAAATCTTTTATAGAACAATGTATTTGAATGCATTGTCAAATGCGTAGAGGGTTGAGGATATCATGGATATAAAGATTGATGAAGAAATAAAAAAATCTTTCAACAGTGCATATAATTCAATAAATGCTTTTCTTAATGATGGGAAACAGATTGAAATAATAAAGCAAGTTTCCATTTCAATTTCTGATTCTCTTAAGAATAACCGTAAGGTGTTATGGTTCGGCAATGGAGGAAGCGCTTCTCAGGCAGAGCATCTGTCAGCGGAGCTTTCTGGTAGATTCAAGTACGATAGAAAATCATACCCTTCTATAGCGTTAACTGCAAACTCTGCGGCGATCACAGCTATTGCAAATGATTATGATTATTCAGATATCTTCAGTAGGCAGGTAGAGGGTTTATGTTCCGAGGGGGATGTTTGTATCGGGCTGTCTACAAGTGGAAGATCCAAGAATGTGCTTAACGGTCTTAAAATTGCGAGACAGAAAAAAGCCATAACTGTGGGTTTGACAGGTATGAAAGGTATTGCAATGGGTGATTACGTAGATTATTTGATCGTTGCACCCTCTGAAGAAACAGAACACATACAGGAAATCCATATCATTGCAGGCCATATGATATGTGGTCTTGTTGAAAAGATTCTTTTATGATCGATTCATCTTATTTTTTAGTTTTAAGTTCTCTATTTATTATAGTGGTAGTCTATATTGCATATATTGAAAAGATTCTAACATCTAACGGCGCCATTAGCACTGTGCTCTTCGGCCTTATTGATAATTTTGTTGGTGGATTTCAATATATAGTTATATTCATTGCCTTTGTTTTTACTGCCTATGTGGTTACTAAATACCAGTTTACGCTTAAAAAGGCAATAGGTATTCAAGAAGGGAGTGGTGGAGAGAGGGGGTGGAAAAGTGTAACCAGCCATATATTTATACCTACAGTTGTCATTGTTTTGCATTATTCATTGCACTTTTTTGATACTACTCTGTTTATTATGCTGTTTTCAACCTCGATGGGTTTTGCAATGTCAGATGCACTTGCCTCGGAAATGGGGGTCATTTCAAACGAAACCTATTCTATCATAAGATTTGTAAAGGTTCCTACAGGGATAAATGGAGGGATTTCATTTCTTGGCGAAGTATGGGCCTTTTTGGGCAGTGCATTTATAGTGTTTTTCACTTTACTGGTTATTTTTATAGGGGGAATGCCTATAACCCATTTCTGGTATGTTACCCTTATTCCAATTGCTCTTGGTTTTTCAGGATGCCAGATAGATAGTGTGCTTGGAGAACTCGTTGAAAATAAAGGATATATAGACAAATTTTCAAATAACTTTCTATCAATGGCTTCTTCAACGATTCTTGCGTATATTGTTTACTATTTTATGCGTTAGGGTTTGATAGCTACACCTTCCATTTCAATCTCTATCGCCTGGTATGAGGCATATATATCCATAATTGCAAATATACTTCCTACAAAAAAGGATACCAATCCCAATACCACGACAAATGCCATTAAAGTGGTCATGTCGATATTTTCTATATACGCAGATAATATAGCAATGCTTGAAGCGATCCCAAAAAAAACAGCTGAATACATGCATAGCATGGCATTCCTCAACAATTTGCCTCTTCTGAATAGTATCGGGACCTGTTTTTTATAGGATTTTATTAGCACAGGATCCATATCGTTTTTTACAATAACTGTGTGGAGCAATCGTATTCTATCAATAACTCTTCCATACCTGTCCTGCAACCCTAATATGATTAACGCCAAACCAGTTATCATCACCATAGGTACAAAAGTCGAATTCATGATTTCTATAATGTTCATGATGTAATTAATGTTCATACAAGTATATAATTTTTCATTTTACATTTACATAAAATTGAAAGTAAATTTTATATATATTATATTGTTACTGCTTTAAATCCTGAAAACCTTTAATATTCATATTGCGTTTATATTTACATGTTGAAGATATATCTGGGAACGGCAGGAGTTCCCATTTCTGCAAAAGATAGAAAAACGATAAGCGGTATAGAAAAAGTTCATGAACTGGGTTTAAATGCAATGGAAGTTGAGTTTGTCCATGGGGTTAGAATGTCAAACAGTGAAGCTGAAAAGGTAGGGGAATATGCTTCTACCATGAATGTTAGGCTTTCGGCACATGCACCTTACTTTATCAATTTATGTTCTGATGAAGAGGATAAACGTATTGCTTCTATCCAGAGGATTTACGACACGGCAGAAAAAGCCTTTTACATGAAGGCTGATGCCATTGCAGTTCACGCAGGATTTTATGGAAAGAAAGACCCAAGTGTTTGTTATGAACGCATTAAGGATGGTACGTTAAAAGTATTAGAAAAAATGGAATCAAATGGTATTAGAGGGGTGAAAATTGGTATTGAGACCATGGCTAAAGAAAGTGCTTTTGGAACCTTTGAGGAAGTCATGAAAATTCACAGAGAGGTTCCAGGGGTATATCCATATATTGACTGGGCGCATACATATGCAAGGCAGAATGGAAATATAGATTATGGACTTATGATTAAAACCTTATTAAATAATGGTATTCAACACATAAATTCACATTTTGAAGCTTTAAAATTTAAAAATGGAAAATACGTGGATATACATGAACCCATGGATGAGGGATCCAATCCAACTTTTGAACCTTTAGCTAAGGAACTCGTTAAAAATGATTTGTCTATAACCTTGATTTGCGAAAGTCCTCAACTAGAATATGATGCTTTGAAAATGAAAAGCATATTAGAGAAAAACGGATATAAACTATGAAAACCGATAGGAGTTCTTCCCTTACCATAGATGTAACCTTTGACGACCATAAAAAAAGTCAGGAATTTTATGAAGTGATAAAAAATGTTGAAGGTTCAGAAAGTTTTTTTGACGTAGAGGTAAGTATGTCTAACAACCAGATAATTATCACCCTTTATTCAGATACATTGAGTGGATTGAGGGCGGCAATGAACAGCTATGTTAGTTGGATTAAAATGATAACACAGATCATTGAGATAGATTAGTCTGTATCTATAGGCATATATACCCATACACTGTAAAAGATCACCATTAAGTTTTTAGTAAAATGTTATAGTATAATCAAATTTTAAAAGTTTATTGGTTTTCACTGGCGTACACATCTTTTTTAGATATGCTTATAACATTATTTATAACTTTTTGATTGCCATCTGTGTTATTTTTTCCTGTGTAATTCCATGTGTTGCCCATTCCATTGCCTGTGCCGTTCCATGTGTTGCCCGTTCCATTGCCATTGCCCTTGTGCATTTTATGCATATGCATAACCACTATTCTGTTTGAGTGTAGTTTAACAATCTTCCTGTCAAACAGTTTGTGATAATGTGCCAGTATAAGGTAATGGCCGGTAACCAGTTGTATTTTTATTGTTCCATTGTAGGGAGTGGACTCATTATATACTGGTACTAACAATATTTGTATAGTTCCATTAGAATATTTAGTAAAATCTATTCTGTATATATGTATATGAACATCTGCTAATACTGATTTTGTACCGCTTATCCTAGCAATGGTTATAACGGTAAGAGCATAAGCAGAATTATTAGACGTGCCATTAGTGCTGTTTGTGTTTCTCTTAAGGTTGCTTGCATTACTCATTTTGAATGTTGAGGGTGTAACAGCACCGGCAACAACTGCAAACAATAACGCACCAACAATAATACCTACTAAACTTAAATGGGCGTCGTTTGATTCTAAATTCATATATACTTAAAATGCGATTCTTTTTTGATCTTATATGGCAAAAAGAACTGCATTATATGAAAAAATTTTAGAATATTCACCTCAAATAACTGAATTCGGAGGATGGGACATGCCATTATATTTTAAGGGCATTATTCCAGAGCATCTTAATGTAAGGGCATATTCAGGCATATTTGATGTTTCACATATGGGAAAAATAGTATTTGAAGCCAATACCTCAGTTAATTCTCTGTTTACAATAGACCCCATGAAAGTGCCTATGAATAGGGCAAAGTATACAATGATGCTTGATGATATGGGGAGAATCATAGACGATATGATCCTTTACCGATTAAGCGATAAAAGCTTTTTCCTTGTACCTAATGCAGCTACTGTTGACTTAATATACAGCAGAATAATAAAATACACCACTGCAATCAACATAACGTTGGATATGGCCATACTTTCTGTACAGGGCCCAAAATCCAAAGAAATCATGGAAACACTTTTTGGGGATGTGAAAATGCCATTTTATGGATTCAAATTTTTCCCAAGCTTATTGGCAAACCCCTCTCCCCTCCCTATAACAGGTAAAAAAGAGGTACTTTTGTCTAGAACCGGGTATACAGGGGAATTGGGGTATGAACTTTACGTACCCAATAATGATGCGATCCCATACTGGAATAAAATTTTCGAAACTGAAGATAAAAGCAAGATTATGCCTGTAGGTTTAGGAGCAAGGGATACCTTACGCCTGGAGAAAGGGTATTTGCTATCAGGAAGTGATTTCCATAATGATAAAACTCCTGTAGAGGCCAACCTTATGAAATTCATAGATTTAGAACACAATTTTGTAGGAAAAAATGCTGTTATTGAACATCTGAACAACCAGAAAGAATTTCTATGCGGAATAGTAATGGATAAAACGGGGGCAATACCAAGGCATTCTTCAGAAATTTATGATGCAAAAGGGAAACAGATAGGCCATGTTACATCTGGTACTATATCTCCTTCCTTAAAGAAAGGCATTGCACTCGGATATATAAGCAATGGTAAAAAAGGGGATAAAATCAAAGTCAAGATACGCAACAATTTGGAAGAAGGAACTATTGTAGACTTGCCATTCCTTTAAAGATTGTAAAGTTTTTTAAATTCTTCAATTTTTGACAGATAATTTTCTCCTTCAGTATTTAAGATTTCTTCTATCTTGGGTTTCATTTTTGTGCCCATTTCTTTTTCTTCTTTTGTCATTTTCCATTCTACATCTTGGATAGAACCTAGTATTGTGAACAATGCATAGGATATCGCTTTCATTTTAAATGAAGGATTCTTATAGGAATGTAAGTAGTTTTTTACATCTTGCACACTCTGTGAATGATATATCCTTACTACGTTATCTAAAAATTTGAGATCCTCTCCCGCATTGCTTAGTTCTGGTATTTTCAATAACCTTTCTTTTTTGAATTTTTCTTTCCATAGATTATAAAGGAAGGCATCTGCTTTGTTTGCCGGTACGTTGGGTTCTTTACCAAATGGTTCAGTAAAGGCTTCTTTGCCAACCTCCCAATAGGTTTCAATAAACTTCACCCCTGATGACCCCTCAAATACAATGCTATTCCCGTATTTTTTTATAAAATTTTTTATTGCAATGGATTCATGTGGTTTGGTATTCAATGCATTTAAAAACCCATCTATATTATTTTTATATGATACCCAGTTAAGGATTAAGTCTTTTTCATTCTTTATTTGTTCTGTGTAAGCATTGGCCACTTTATTAAGGAGGTTTTTATCAGATATTTGACCGTTGAGGTAGGATTTGTAAATCTCTTTTTCAATTGATATTGGAGTTGTGTTGCTACCTATTTTAACGTAGAAAGAGGTTTTGGCGACATTGCTTTTTTCATTTTTTCTTGTGCCAATATAATCATAGAGGTCATTTACAAAGGAACTTTTGTCACTTGCCTTGCTTTTGTAAATATTTATTTCTATACCCCCAACAGATACGTTTATATAGGGACCAATGGGGTCTCCAATGGATAGAATATTCCCCTCCCTTTTGAAGGAGTAGTTCAGGGTGTGGTTGATATATTCTATGAATTGCTCCGGTATTTTGCCACTCATGCCCGCACACAACAGTTTATCGGTAATGTAAAATACGTAACCATGTTTAACTTCAGAGGAAAAAGCCAGCATATGTACATGGGGTTTGTTTCTGTTAAGCAATCCGATCAAGGTCTCGATTTTGGCATGCTTTCCATAAATGTAATAATAAGATTCTTTGTCAATTGTGGTAATTCCTATATGGCTCAATTCTTTTTTATCCTCAACTACTTCAGTGAAATCTGCGAAAGCTTTGATGATTTCCCCACCGAAAGATACACTTATTTTGCCCCCTATGCTATTTATCCCACTTTCCTTGAGTTTTTCTATTTTTTTAACGTAATTTTTGAAAGGGCAATAAGAACAATCATTCGTACATACAGGCATGTATGTTTCAGGTTCATTTAAAAATTTTTTGATTTTATCTAACAGTTCTTTTTCAATTGATTTAGATGTTGCCTTTATACCCGACTTAATTCCCCCTTTAGGCATAACCTTCCTCTATTGGATAAAAATCGTTATCATGGCTTGTGATTTTTGTTCCCTTCATTGATATCAACTCATCCAAATATTTTTCTGCTTTTACTGGGTCATAGGATATTCCGATAACAAGCCCTTTAGAGAGATTTTCTTTTAATGGCGCTACATCCCCACAAAAGATTATGTTTTCATTCTGATAATTAACGATTACCGATTGATGCCCCACTGTATGGCCAGGAGTAGGAATCAAGGATATTCCTTCTTCCAGATCATATTTTCCTTGAATCGTCTTGAAACTGTAACCTTCCAGGTATTCCTTTATATAACCTCCCCGCATAAACCTCTGTTTGGGATTTAGCGCATAATCCAGTTCATCCTTCTGGGTTATATGAATAGCTTTTTTGAACAATGCGTTGTTTCCAGCATGATCAAAATGTAGATGGGTATTTATTACAATAGAGATGTCATCAACACTCAAGGACATTTTTTTAAGTTCTTTCTCCAGAGAGGTAGATCTGTCAATGTCATAATATTTTTTGTATTGCGGTGGGAGTTCACCTATACCTGTATCAACCAATATTCTGTTACTGTCAGTTTCAATGTACAGAGATTTCAGGGAAGCCATGATCTTTTTCCCGTAATAAGAAGGTTTGAGCCAAACAAGCATGCCCATATCTATAGAATAGTATCCATCTATGAGCGTTTTCACTTTTTTGACAACCATTGGAACCACTTCACACTAAAATTGCTTCTAATGGATTGGGTATTACACGATCACAATAATAGCACCTGATCTTCAGAGGCTTTTGGCTTTCTACAATTATTCTATGTTCAACCTTTTCCTCTTTTTTATTGGATATGCAGTTAGGATTAACGCACTTTACTATACCTACTAGATCTTTTGGTAAAGAAGGCTTTTTCTTTTCGAATACACGTTCATTTCTTATAATATTTATGGTTGCGTTGGGTGCAATCAGTGTTATTTTGTTTACTTCTTTATCTTTTAGTTCTCTATCCTCTATTTTTATTACATCTTTCCATCCCAGCACTTTTGAAGGAACGTGGATAAGTATACTTATCGATGACTCGTGTCCATGGTCTTCTATTCCTAATATTTTGATTATTTTGAGGGCATTTCCACTCGGTATATGGTCAATGACTGTTCCATTTTTTATAGGCGTTACTTTCAATACTTTTTCTTCCATTTTTATTCCTCCATAATTAAATCTAACAATGCCATCCTAACGGGAACACCATAAAAGGCCTGGGTGAAATACTTTGCATGGGGTGTAGAATCTACATCGATAGATATTTCATCCACTCTTGGAAGTGGATGCATTACAATAAGGTCTTTTTTTGCTTTTTTAAGATTTTCAGAGGTGATTGTATAATACCCTGCTACCTTCAAGTAATCTTCTTCATCCGGGAATCGTTCCTTCTGTATTCTGGTAACATAGAGTACATCTGCATTTTTTATTACTTCATCAAGTTCAGCGGTATTTATAGGGATTTTATTTTTGAGTTCATCAATGAGATCAGAAGGCATTTGAAGGGAGGGGGGAGAAGAAAGCATAACCTCTACGTCGTAAAGAGACAATGCATATAATAAAGAGTGTACAGTTCTTCCATATCTCAGATCACCTATCATTGCGATTTTAAGGCCATCAATTTTTTTTAATTCTTTTTTTATTGTGAACAGATCCAATAATGTCTGTGTAGGATGCTGACCAGCACCATCACCGGCATTTATTATGGGTTTATCTATGCAGTTAGCAGCTATTCTTGCAGAACCTTCATAAGGATGCCTCATTACAATTGCATCGCTATATGAAGCTAGCATTTTCATTGTATCACACAACGTTTCACCTTTAGATGTAGAAGTTGTTTTGGACTCTGCAAAACCTATAACATCACCACCAAGGCGATGCATAGCGGTTTCGAATGATAATCGTGTACGGGTACTCGGTTCGAAAAAGGCGGTTGCAAGTATTTTGCCTTCTAGATTATGTAATCGTTTTTTTCCGTAAGCAGCAGGAAGCATTTCTTCAGCCTTGTTTAGAACCAGTTCTATCTCATCTTTTTTTATGTTTTTTATAGAAATTATATCTTTGCCATATAATGCGTTCATCTGAATCGATATGATTTTAGGCTATTCCCTTATATAGTTTTTTTGCAAAATCTCCTACTTGTAGTATCCCGAATAATTTGAGAGTAACAAACAATAAAATTAGAAAAATATAAGATTAAGTTCAATAATCTAATTGGTAGGTAGACAATATGACAAATGTAAATTTTTATGAAAAGAATGAGATAGGATATATAGAACTCAATCACCCACCGCTGAACGTCATTACAGTTGACGTGTTGAAAGAACTGCAAGAAATAATCAATAAACTGGATTCCCCGGATTGCCATATAAAGGTAGTGGTTATTAAAAGTGCCATTGACAATATTTTCACAGCCGGTGCAGATATTAAGCATATGTCTAATATGAACGAAAAGGAAGCTATTGAGTTTTCAAAACTGGGACAGGATCTTACAAGGTCAATTGAATTGCTCCCAATACCTGTTGTGATGATGCTGGATGGTTTTGTGCTGGGTGGGGGATGTGAAATATCTCTTTCTGCGGATTTCAGGATTGCCACAGATAGAGTTCTTATCGGACAGCCTGAAATAGATATAGGTGTAATTCCTGGGTGGGGAGGATCTCAGAGATTACCAAGAACCATAGGAATTGCACATGCAAGGATGATGACCTATACCGGAAGGAAGTTCACGGCGGATGAGGCATACAAAATGGGGCTTGTAGACATTGTTGTTAAAAAAGAGGAGATTGAAAAAGTAACAGAAGATTTCGTTAATGAGCTTGCCTCTAAAGGAAGGGTTGCTTTGGCAGCTATGAAAAGTGCTTTGCATTTATCATGGGATTTACCTTTAGATAAAAGTCTAGAATTGGAAAGGGTTTTGTGGGGATTGCTTTTCTCTACGAATGACCAGAAGGAAGGCATGAGTGCGTTTCTGAGTCATAGAAAACCAGCGTTTTCAGATAAAAGGGAGGTTATATATAAAACAGACTTGATGCAGGTAAATGAAATTAAAGAGGAATATTATCCAGAAAAAAATTTCGTTAAGGAATTTTTTGAAAAAACAGAAAATAAGAAAGCAAGATTAATGAATCCCTTAATGGATATGTTTTTCGAGGCGTATTCTGCTGGCATGAAGTATACTGAATTTCAGATGAAAATGTATAAAGAATATTTCGATACCATGCGAAGCATGGTCAATCCTGCCAAAAAGGTTTGATTTATGTTATCTATGCAATCATTGATAAATTTGTTGCATACAGTATGTGACCCGAAAGATGTTGATGATTACTCGGAAAAAAATTTCAAATCGATTGCTATAAAATACCTTGAAAATCCTTCCAAACATTTGTACAGGACCAAGTTCAGGGTTGGACCTAACCAGTACCTTAACCTTTTTGATTTTATTTACACATTAAGCAATGATGTTCCAGTTAAGTTTTATTTTTATGATGTACCTAAGGATATGAAATGGTTTTACAGTGTCCCGGTAGTATTGCTGGAGTATTCTAAAGAGCGTTCATACATATACACACTTCCTGTATCTGCAGGGGGGGATATTGCCAACAACAATATAAACAAAGAGGAGATTTTATTAAAATTTTATATCAGGAGATATTTTTATCCAGAATCTAGAAAGGATTCTGCGGTTAGGGGTTTTGCGGAAAGGGTCTTGAATATCAATTTTTCCGTTTATGATTTACCTGGATTGGTTACGTTTTTGAATAAAACCAAACTGTTCCCCCTAGAAATTGGGATCATTGCCTATACTAAATCGAGAAGGATCCATTTAATTTTAGAAACCATAACAGGGATCATCAAATACGATGAGCGCAACGATAAACTTTCCAAAAATATGCAGTCCTCTTTCGGGATTAAAGAGTATTATGTTCTTGATCAATTGATTGCAAACGCTGACTTGAGTGAAGATACCAAATATTTGATAGAATCCATTTTTGAGGTTAAAGATATGAGCTATATGGAAATTTTGGATGTAGTAAAATTACCCCAGGACAAAGTGGATTCACTATTAAACAATCTAGAAAGCAAAAAATGGATTGAAAGGGAAGGAAAATTTCCCAATGTCAAATATCACGTTAATGAAGAATTTTTAAAAAACACACTAAAATGAAAAACGTAAAATAGTTACATTTCATGTACAAGATGGTGGTTGTTCATATGGAAGATATTAGAGAGTGCATAATCATAGGTTCTGGTCCTTCTGGCCTAACAGCAGGTATATATGCAGGCAGAGCGGGTTTGAAACCTTTGCTCATTGGAGGTGCTACACCAGGAGGACAGTTAATGCTTACTACTAAAGTAGAAAACTTCCCTGGATTTCCGGAAGGTATCGATGGCCCGGAATTGATGCAGAATATGAGGGAACAGGCACAGAATTTTGGAGTTGAAATCATAGATGATAATGCAACGTCTGTTGATTTTTCCCAACAACCTTTTCTTGTAATGGTAGGGGATAGAAAATTTTACTCCAAAACCATCATTGTATCAACCGGTGCTGATTCTAAATGGCTGGGAATACCTTCTGAAGAAAAATTTAAGGGCAGGGGAGTATCTTCATGTGCAACATGTGACGGAGCTTTTTTTAGAAACAAAAAGGTAGTAGTTATTGGGGGGGGTGATACTGCAATAGAAGATAGCTTATTTTTAACCCGTTTTGCTTCGGAAGTAACACTTATCCACAGAAGAGCGGAACTTAGGGCTTCTAAGATTAACCAGGAAAGGGCTTTGAATCACCCTAAAATGAAGTTCATTTGGGATTCAGTTGTTGAAGAGATTCTTGGCTCAAACAAAGTTACCGGCATAAAAATAAAGAATGTTAAAACCAATGAGATTAGAACGATAGAGTGTGATGGGGTATTCGTTGCGATTGGACATTCTCCAAATACATCGATCTTTAAGGATACTGGTATATTAGACGAAGCCGGTTATGTAAAGACTAAAAATTACGTGTTCACTGATATTGAAGGCGTATTTGCTTGCGGTGATGTTGTTGATAAAAGGTATATGCAGGCAATAACGGCTGCTGGAACTGGATGTATGGCTGCAATTGAAGCTGAAAAATACTTAAGAGAAAAGAAGGCTTAAACTATTCACCTACTACTGTTAAGGATACTATTCTTTTTCTTGTCGATACGTCTAGTTCAACCAGAAATATCTGTTGCCATGTACCCAGGAGCAGATTGCCATCGCTGAATGGGATAGTAACTTCGGGTTTAAGTATACTTGAACGTATATGTGAATAAGCGTTGTTGTCAATTTCATTGTGTTTGTAGGCATGCTTTGCCGGTACTATTTCATTTATGATGTTTTTGAAATCTTGGACTAAACCTTCTTCGTTCTCCATAATAATGATGGAACAGGTAGAACCAACAGAAAATATATTTATTACCCCACTTTTGAATTCAGAATCTGAAACTGCTAGCTTCACCTGAGGAGTAAGGTCTATAAAATCGAGTTCTCCATGAGTAGAGATCTCAATCTTTCTACTGAATATCATCTTTTATTATATATGCAAGCCCGTTTATTATCTTTACTCTGTTATTTGCGATCTCGTTTATAACGTATGGGAGAGCAATATGCTCTTTTTTAAGAATTCTTTTTTCTAATATATCTGGTGTATCGTTGGGCAGTACTTTAACCACTTTTTGGTATATTATTGGACCGTTGTCAATATCTTCAGTTACATAATGTACAGTGCACCCACTCACCTTGCATCCTCTTTCTATAACACTTTTGTGGATGTTCTGCAAAAACATCCCTTTGCCACCAAAAGCAGGAAGCAATGAAGGGTGTATATTGATGATTTTGAATTTCCATTTATTAACGAACTCACTAGAAAGTATTCGCATGTACCCTGCCAACACTATGAGTTCAACATTGTACTTACTTAACGCTTTTGATATTTCATTTTCATGGTCTATCCTTTTCATACCTTCTTTTTTTTCAATAACTTCAAAAGAGATTTTATTTTCTTTGGCAATGTTAATTGCCCTGGCTTGGGGATTGTCAGTTACAAGGACAGAAACGTTATAAATATAGTTTTTTTTGTGCTTTTCTTTTATTATTGCCTCGAAATTGCTACCTCTTCCAGATGCGAACACTGCTATGTTAAAAGGCATATTTCTCAGTGAGCCTTACGTGTTGCAGTTATTAATTTTTTTTGAATATGAAACATTGCATATCGAAAAATGTTAATAAATGAATCTACAATATATTATATGCAAGTGTGAGCATTATGTTGAAAAGGAGGCGCAACAAAATAGCGGTGTCTACAGTTATAGGGGTTATTCTGATCATTGCTATTACTGTTGTCCTAGCAGGAGTGTTATATGTTTTTGCTAGCCATTTAATCAAGGGTTCTTCATTCAGTTCATACGGTACGGATGAGATAGCCTTCTATACTACTACTCCACCAATCCTTTGTGGGGTGAACATACTTGAAAATGTTTCCATTCAATATGCATCACCTGGACTACAGATAGTGGATGTTGGATTTAAAATAGTCAATGCGTATGGCAGGCCATTTATAAATCCAACAGGTGTTTGGAATTCTTATTTTATTGTAAATTACTTTGCACCCAACGGTAAATATATGGGGCAGTACAACATTGGTGGTTTGAACACGGCAGGTCCAGGGACATGGCAATATGGAGGCAATCCAATAGAGCCCAATAATGCCTGTGGGTCTTTGTATTTGAGTACTCCTTATGATGGAGACCATCCTTTTGTGGCCGGAGGTTTTCTTGAAATTGAATGGTATAATGGAACAGGGGCACCGCCACAGGAAAATTTTTACGGATATAATCTTGTGGCAATCGAGATCGGGTCTGTTCCTGTCACGGGTTCTATTCCACTGCAGTAATATTGTTTAAATTAATCAAATCTGTAAATAGAATTATATTTGGGGATTAAGATAACCTTTTAATGAAAAGGCCTAAACCTACGAAGATCTTGCCCTATTTAGTTGTATTAATGGGGATATATCAAATAGTATCAGGCATCATTATCATAAAATACCATGTCTTTTTTGTTTCCTACTTTTTAATGCAGAACCTTTTGGTTTACAATACCAGTGCACTGCTCCCTGCGGTTTATGGATTTTTTTTGATTATATTGTACAGAGGATTGAAAAAGAAAACGTGGACCAGCTGGTATATGGCAATGTTTCTTATAGTATTTTACTACCTAACGATAATCTCCATGATCTCTAGATTGTTTTTTATAGACATTATCGGTTTTGCTATAAATACAGCTGCTTTGTATGTTCTTGTAGTATACAAAGATGAATATGTTTTTCCGCCTTTAACCAAAGTGCCTATGGATGTAATGATTTCAGTTGTGGCAGTATTTATGGCGCTGATATATGGGATATCAGGATCTTTGTTTCTTGGTTCTCAATTCAAACCCCCAATTACGAATTTTTATACGGCTTTATATTATACAGTCGTTGTACTGACAACACTTGGTTTTGGGGATATTGTGCCTGTTACAGTTGTCAGTAGAATGTTTACAATATCCCTTGTTGTTTTTGGATTGGCTTCCTTTTTGGGTGCTATTGTCAGCCTGGTTGGACCGATGCTACAAAAACGTGTTGAAAAAGTGGTGAATATTATGGAAAATGTAGAACTATCTGGTTTAAAAAATCATGTTATATTTTGTGGATATTCCCCTTTAATACAGGGGGTATTGAGTGAAATGAAGAACCGTGAGATACCTATGTTGCTTATTGTGAGGGATCAGGAAAATGCAACTTTCCTCAGGAACGATGGATACCTGGTTTTTAGGGAAAGGGCAGACAACCTTGATGTATTGTTAAAGGCAGGGATTAAACGGGCAAAGGAGGTATACATTGCTTCCAACGATGATGGATATAATTTACTCGTTGCACTTACCATAGCAAAACTTAAAAAAGAGAACAATCTCAAGTTGAAGATAAGTATCATAGTAAGTTCTTCTAAGAATACTGAGACCATAAAAGATTTTGCAGACGAAGTTATAGATGTGTCAAATATACTTAAAAGGCATATTTTTAAGAAATGATGGAATATTGCAGATAAATATGTAGGTAAATTATTTATGGAAATAGATTCTTAATGATTTATAATGAAAGCAGAGGATTATGAGGCATTGCTAAAGCGTGCTAAAAGCAATTTGAAAATAGATATAACCAGCCAGGATCGTTTCGTTTTGCCTAAACTGGATATTATAAGCGAAGGCAAAAATACGATTGTTAGGAATTTTGGGGATTTTACTGATAAGGTTAGAAGGAATAAAGAAGAGGTGGTTGTATATTTGCAGAAAGAACTCGGGGCTGCTTGCCTCCTTGAAGATAAGAGGTTGGTAATAAAATCCAGAATTTATCCTAACCAGATTATTGACAAATTAAATGATTATGTGGATATGTATGTTATTTGCCATGAATGTAACCGCCCTGATACAAATATAAAGAAGGTTGGCAAGGTATTGATGCTTGTTTGCGAAGCCTGTGGTGCTGTAAGGCCAATAACAGCCTCCAAAAGATCCAAAGAAGAATCTGCACAGATAGATATAGGAAAGATTTACGCAGTTAAAATACAAAATGTTGATAAGAATGGATACGGAATTTCTAAAATAGGCGATTTCACAATATGGGTAGCTGGAAAGCCATCTATCAACAAACAGGTTAATGTTAAAATAGATAAAATAGCGGATAAGGAAGCATATGGACATATAGTGAAATGAGGTTTACATGGTGGATAAATCATATAAACCAGTACTTGGCATCATGGCTTTATATGTGGCATCTCAGCTTACCGGTTTATTTTTGTCGTATCCATTCAATGCCATGAATATTCATGCCTTTAGCAATCCCTCGAGCATGTACAATGTAGTGTACTACATAATACTACTACTGGCTGTTACGGGCATAATGTTGCTTATAGGAAAAACCCATTTAACTGCAAGCATTAAATATTTCATGTTTCTGGCTTTGGGTATGTCTGATTTATTTGTCATTTATTTTTCTTTATATTACTGGTATCCTTTTGATATTAATTTACCTATGCTTTATTATATTGACGTTGACCTTTTGATTGCAACCATTACCACAGTTGTATTGATTACGTTGCTAGCTCTTTATCCAGAGTGGTATGTGATTAATGTTGTTGGGTTCATATCCGCAAGTGGAATGATTGCAATACTGGGAGTTTCTTTCTCTATTTTGCCTGCTTTTATCTTGTTATCTGCTCTGGCAATATATGATGCCATTTCAGTATACAAAACCAAGCATATGTTGAGATTGGCAGAAATTACCACAGACCTTAAAATACCTGCAATGGTAGTTGTTCCTAAGACAGAAGATTATAGCTATATTGAAGACAATACAAAGCTCAGTGAAAAATTGGAAAGTAAAGAGGAGAGGGAATCTATTTTCATGGGATTGGGGGATATTGTAATACCTGGATTAATGGTTGTGTCGTCATATGCATATCTTCCTGGGAACGATCATTTTTTATACCTGGGGTATAACCTTTGGGTTGCATTGTTTACCATGTTGGGTTCTTTGATTGGGATGTCTCTGCTTTTCCATGTAGGCAAGAGTGGGAATCCACAGGCTGGATTGCCTTTCCTTAACGGTGGTGCTTTAGTAGCTTTTTTGATTTCCATGTTGTTTTTTTACAGAAGTTTTGTACCTATGCTTTAAAAAATAATTCAATAATTAAAAACGATAAAATAGAAAGAATTACATTAATAAATTTAATTAAGTAATACCTTGATTTGTTATTAATAATTTGAGAAGATAATAGGGTGATTCTCTGAATAATGAGAATATTGATTTAGAAAGGGGAACTTTTAAATGTCCAGTATGTGGTGCTGAAAACAAAATCACAGCTAAGTCATGCTGGTCATGCAAAACCATATTTCCCGAGGGAATGTTCTCATCTAAAGCCATGCAGATTGATATAAAAAAAGATGAAGAAAAGCCCAAAAAGGTTTTGAAAATAAAAAAATTATCAAATAAATTTGAAAAACCTTTAACAAGAGAAGAGGTTATAGAACAGTTTTTATTGGTACCAGGAATAACTAAGGATTATGCAGAACTTTTATACGATAATGGGATAACCTCCCTTTCTGAACTTTTTTACAACGTCTTGCCTGAGAAAACTGGTTTTAATAAAAATACAGAATATACCTGCAAGATTATGGAAGATAAGATTATGTTTGATAAAAAGGGGGTAAATACCACTGTTACATGCCCCCGCTGCAAAACGGTTTTCCCGATTAGCGATAAGAAATGCAAAGTTTGTGGTGCAGACCTTGAGGAAGACATTATAAAAATCAATGAAAAAAATCTTCTAGACCTTGCACTAGGGTTTGTAAAAGAGATTGCGAAGTATAAGGAGGAAGGAGATTCGATTGATTTATCTGTTAAAGATATTGACGAAGTTAAAACAGAACCTGTTAAACTTGATATTGACAGGGTTATAGATGAATTAAAACAGCAGACAGAGATACCAGAAAAGAATATGAATATTTCCCAGAATGTTATTGAAGGCAAAGATACATCTAGCAAAGAACAGGATAAAACCCCCAAAAAAGAACCAGTTACCGCTTCCTTTTTTGAAACCTTTAAAAAGACCAGTCTGTCTAATAACAGTGTTCCAGTATACTCGAAAACAGATACATCAATACAGAACCCTCAATCAGGTATGTCTAGTGCTCCAGTATATGAGAGAAAATATATCAGTAAGCAGGAAGAGAAGAAAATAGATACTGATGAAGTTCTTAAAAAATATGTAGACAATAAAATGGCAGAGTTTGAGAAAGAAGTTAGAGAGGTATTTAATGAAGTAAAGGCTAATGGCGCTTCATGGTCATCTTACCTTAGATTGCTTAAAATATATAAAGATGAAGGCTTTGATATTGTACCTCTTTACAGGTTATTGAAATCAAATATCAAGTTGTTTGAAGAACAGGCGCCTAATATGATCATAACTCAATACAGGAAAAAATTAGAAAAAATGGTATTTTAATTTTTGGTTGCTTTCTGGACAGAATATATATCTTCTGTGCTTATCTTTTCACCTTTCATTAATCTTTCTAGAATTTCATCGGTTGACTGAGAAATCTTTTCTTCTTTCTTTTCTTTAGATTTTGTTGCTTTGATCATTTTGTCTAGGTCACGGATATTGGTTATGCATTGTATATGTAACCTGTGCTCCTCATCCGCTTTTAATTTGACTTTTATGAATTCTTCGTTGGCGTGGTCTATTTGTTCCCTTACTGCATCCACTAATTCGTATTCTTTGAGCATTTTATCATGGAATTCTTGGCCTGTATTTACCATCTCTTTTACTTTCTTATTGATTTCATCCATTTTTTCTTTTGTTTCCTTAAGCAATTTATTTAATTCATTGATTTCGTTATCCTTATATATAGAATTTTCAGCCTCTTTTATTGCCACCTGGATTTTGGAAATGCTTTCAATGAGCTCTTTTTCTTTTTCTTTAGTTAAAACGGATGTCATTTGCTTGAACTCAAGTTCTTTGAGCTCTTTTTTTAGTTTCCATATCTTCTGCCCGTATTGCGGATACTTGCTTTCTTTTTTTGATATGAGGTCTTCTTCATACTGCAGAGCTAATTGATACAATCTATTTTTTTCATTTTTTATTTTTTTTACCTCTTCATTGTACTCGTCTCTACGTTTCTTGTATTCGTTCGCATTCGTAAGAAGCTGCTTTAGCTTTTCGTTGAGTTCGTTCCTTTCTGTAATCCATTTTTTGGCTTCATTATTAAGCTGATCCCTTGTCTCTCTATGCTGCTCTGCCTCTTTGTTCAACATTTCCCTTTTAATTTCCAATTCTTTTAAGGTTTCGTCAGGCATGTAATACACACCTATAATTTTATTGTAGTATAATACAGCTATGTCATATAAATACTTTTATAAGTTTGTTTGAAGATTAGGGGATTCTGTAAAACATTGGGCTTTATCTGGGCATAGCAATATAAATAACCATATATAAAATGTATTTCTTTTAATAAATATGGAAAGGGGACTTGAAATTACATTTGATGTTAATGTAGTAGATAGTAAAGAAATAGTAGAAGCTTTAGCTAATCTTACTGGCAATGAATTTAGCAATGAAATTGAAATCCACTGGAAAATTTTTCATGTTAAACTGGGGGATAACAGGTTTTACAAAGTCTGTTATACAGGTCCTAAATTAACTAAATTGCATCCTTTAATGGAAGAAAAGATTAAAAAAAGATTCGATGAACTCTCACATTACACTGAAGAGGAGTTGATAAAGCTATACAATGAAGAATCCAAAAATCATAAATTTATAGTTCAGCATGTGATAGATAAAAAAGAAGAATATAACCTATGGCAAGATAATTTTTGGGAATATTTTTAATTTATATACCATTTTAGTTTTTTACAACCATTTTACTTCACTTTGTTTTTCCAGGTTTTTTCATTATTTTTATCATTCAAATACCAGGATTATATCTATATGCCATATAATTAAATGGGTTAATAGAGCCACTGAAGGGGTTTGAACCCTTGACCTGCTGATTACGAATCAGCTGCTCTTTAGCGTTATAAATTCCGCTAAGCTACAGTGGCAGAAATCAATATCCCAATAACTTTATATTTTATAATACTTTTTGATGATTGATGAATAAAAGTTGGTTTGCTATTATATCCATTGTATTATTATTTTTTACTATTGCTAGTTATGCCATGCCAAACAGTTATACGGATCTGGGCACCACTTTACCTTCAGGAATAAAAAAGATCACTGCCATGGATTTTTTTGAAAATACTTTATGGATTGCTGCATATACCAGTAATAATTATTCTGAATTGATCCAGTATAATTACCAAACTTCTTCAATTGCATCAACCCTGAACGTTTCAAACATACCCCATTCAGTCAATGGTATTGTAAATAACCTTTATGTGTTCGAAGGGGATCAGATATATAGCGTACAAAATTCTACTGGTACATCCATTGTGAATTTCAATACTGGAAATTTTTTTAACCTTAACAATACGTTTATTCTTAACATGAGTACCGGTTCAGGTTTGATGTTTATTGGTGGATATTATGGTTATAAGTTACCTTATTTCGGGTTCTTCGGCATAGGTACTAACATTACCAATGAATCCTTGAGCTTAGCTGAATATGGTCAGATTAACACATTATCAGTATATGATGGGAAGGTTCTTGTTGGAGGTATTCTGGCAAACAATACCTTCCTTGCCTTTTACAATTTAAGCAATGGCAATTTCAACCTTATCAATATTAACCAGACATATGGTGATTATATATACTCAACAGTATGTGAAGGTACTCTGTATTTGTTAACCATGACATCATCGATGTATTACCTTCTTAGTTATTATAGCATAATCCAGACCTTCATAAATATGAGCTATTTGCTTCCCTCAAATGGTTTGGTAGGAGATTATAAAGGGATATACAGTTATAAAAATGACCTTTTCATAGTAGGGGGATCATATTACACAGGCTTTATAAACATCACCCTCCGTCTGTTTATGCCTGAAATATTGGATTCCAACTTGATGTTTTTTAATAGAGCTGTTTTGTTGAACAATTACGGTTTTGTTAGTGGAAATGCTTCCAGTTCACCTGTTTTGTACAGTTTTTCTACCAATATGCCTTCTAAAATAGGTGTCTCAATCTATCCAAAAACGGTTAAGATTACCAATCCAGAAAATGTTACATTTACTGCGAATGTTACCATAAACGGGACATATATATATATGTGGTATATCAACAATACTTTGGTTGAAAATACATCCACCAATAACTTTACATACTATTTTGATCACATTGGGGTTTACAATATAAATATGTATGTAGAAAGCAACGGTATTATCATTGGAAGCAATTCCTCCATGGTTATATTTTATTCTAACTCTACTACCAGTGTTCATAATAATCCTAAAAATTTGGATATATACGTTTTAGGAACAATTTTTATTGCTTTGGTTGCAATGGAAATTTGGTATATAATTGGCAAAAAAAGAAAGAAAAAAACAAAAAGGGTTTAATATAGAATACAATATTTAAAAGTGTGAAAAAAGATAGAATACCATCAGGGATACCGGAATTTGATATCATTGTAGGTGGGGGTTTTCCTAAAGGGTCGACGATCCTTTTACTGGGTGAGCATGGTTCAGGTTACAGGGAGTTTGCGATAACCTCTGCTTCAAGAATATTGCTTGCAGGAAAAAATACCGATTTGAGGCATTTCCTTTTGGGAAACATCAATGATACTTCGGTTTTGCCTAAGAGAGTAGCTTATTTGAGTTTTACTTCTCCTAAAGAGGATATTTTATATGAAATAAAAGAATCGTTCAACGAAGATTATTACGAGATTTTGAAAGAGAAAATTGAATTCACAGATTTATCTAGTGCTTATTTCCGGCATACAATTGTGCCTTCTTCATGGAGCAATGAAGACCTTTTAACTTCTTTAGCTGGCTCAGATTCTGAACCACCCCTAAACTCTATGGTTAAATTTTTTGAAGATAATGGAAAGGGCAATCTTGTTATTATAGATTCTTTATCTGATTTGCTGATTTCTTCAAATGTAAAATTTGAGGATGTAATAGTTCTTTTAAAAGGCATAAAGAGAAGGTCTAAGCTTTGGGGGGGAATTGTGTATTTTTATCTTACTGACAACATTACGGATAAAGAAAAGATCAATGCACTCGGGGATTGTGTTGATGGCATTATAAAATTTGAATGGGTAAAGAATATAAGAACCTCCAAAAGGCAGAGGTCTATGCATATAGAAAAGTTTATGCCGTTGCTTGTGCATGTAAATGAGATGCGTGTATCTAGGTTTGCAATAGATATTTCTCCGATGCAGGGATTGGTTGTTTCAGATTATGAAAGGGTGTAAATCATGGAAAAAATTTTGAGCGGTATTGAAGGGTTAGATGAACTTCTTGATGGTGGAATTCCAAAAGGGCATAGCATAGCGGTAATTGGCAAATGTGGAACTGGAAAAACCACTTTCGGATTGCAATTCATTTCCCAGGGGCTGAAAAACGGAGAGAAAGGTATTATCATATCACTGGAAGAGGACCTGCAATCTATTCTTTCCAATAGCGAAAATTTCAATTGGGACCTGAAAAAATACTACGAAGATAAGAAATTGCTCATCATTAAGCTCAACCCAGAAGATTCCAAAGATACATTCCTCAAGGTTTCTTCCGACCTTGAACAATCAATAAAATCTTTTGGTGCAACCCGTATTTTGTTTGATTCCGCCTCACTTTTCACCATGCTTTTTGATACAGAAGATGAAAAAAGAACCAATATTTTCAAACTCATGTCTATTTTCAAAAAGGGCGGTGCGACAACCATATACACTTCGGAAGCTGATGTAAACAATCCTATTTCCTCCAAGGATGGGCTCGTTGAGTATGTTGTGGACGGGGTTATAGTTCTTGAATTCCTGGAAAAGGACAATAAGAAATATTCCACAATAATGCGAATACTTAAAATGCGTGGTACAAAACATTCCAGGGATATAAGGCTTTATGAAATAAATTCAGGAACAGGAATAAAAATTCTAAAATCAAGTCCCCTGTAAACTTTCATGCCCAGTAAATTCTATTTTTCCTGTATTCATTCTCCTTTTTGATTATCAATCCAATCATTTTATTTTTGTCATTTCCAGATTTGAATAAAATTTCAGAAGCTGTATTTATTCCTATTCCGTAGCCTGCAAGGCAATAAAGGAAGTTCTTACCGTAGGTTTTTACAAGATTAGCGCTTGAATATAGCATGTCCACTTTTTTAGTTTCTTCTCTGGTTAGCATTTGCCCCTTTACACTTTTTTTTACTAGAACCGAATAAGCATCCTCTTTAGATACAGCGATATGGCTACCATTGCAAACAGGGCATTTTAATGGAAGGTTCGTGGATTCTATGGATAACGGCATTGCTGTACCGCATTTTAAACATATTGAATACAGCTTGGCTTTTTTAAGCCTGGTTTCAATAACATTGATTATTTCCTGGGAAAGTGCATTTGAGTATATTTCCTGGTTGTTCGTAGAGATTTCTTCATTTGGAGTAATCTGAATGTCCGATTTTACTAGTTTGATTTCTTTATTGAAAATTTTTTTAATTATTTCTTCTGTTAAATTCACCTCCATCTTGGAATGCATTACACTTTCTATTGCTTCATCACCTATGGGGGTATGGAAAAAGTTTTTGAGTATCTCGTCTAGATTAACTTGAAATATGTTTGCCTTCACTGTTAAAGCACCGAATTTTTTTGCTGCGTTAATGAGGTCCCATTTGAGGTTTGCCGTATCGCTCAATATATTTTTGACCTCATTTTCAATGCCATCTGTTTTGTAGGAAAAAAAATTATAAAAATCATCTATGCTCATTTTTTCAGTAGATTGTATGTATATTTTGAATTGTGTGCTATTGTATTGGACAGTTATATTTTTCATTGTGTTTATCCTGTACGAAAGTATCATTGCGAGGGTGTTATTCACTTTTGTCCCGAAAAAGCAATGTAGAATATGATTGTACGTGCCATCAAGATAAACAACTTCAAACAGGATTTCCTTTTCGGATGGCCTTGCATGCCCTTCAAAAAGGGACATAACCCTGGATATGTACCCGATTGCGTTTGAATCAAAGGGATAATCATACAGACTTTTCGTCCTTATAGCGTAGCCCACTTCTTGGGATACCTCATAAGATACAGGTATGTCTTCACCGGTCCATTGGGGGGGAAGTGCCTCTGATGACGATTGCCTGACCATGATTTCCTCCTCGGATATGTCTTCTACAATCCATGATAAACCTTTAATCAATATAACTTGATTATCCATTGATAAAATAGAGGTAACATATTTTTCATCAACAGTTCCTATAATAGAATTCGTTGCCATGTCCCTTACCCTGTAGGTCCTTACATCCGGAATCATTGAGATGTTTTCATAAAAATATTTGTACCCTTTGAGCCTTATGTGGATTTTGCCATTTTCATTCCTGATCAGATGAATAGTTTCCAGGTATTGCAATATACAGTTAAACCGTTCCTTGGTAAGGGTAGAAAAAGGATAGCTTCTTTTTATTGTTTCATATATATTTTTGTAATCTGCAGCAATTCCTTGCTTTGCATATTCTATCCCCATGGCTATGATCTGGTTTGCTATTACCACTGGAGAATTTTTTCTGACTTCAAATTTTTCTAAAACACCCTTGAGCATTCTATTGACAATAACCCCAGCTTCCAGTAGCTCCATCCAGTTGTCAGAATATACTGCGCCTTGGGAGGCATATCCTAATTTATGCCCGCTTCTTCCAATTCTTTGGGTAAGCCTTACCACCTGCCTTGGAGAATTCATTTGTATTATGAAATCAATGAGCCCTATATCAATACCAAGTTCAAGGGAACTTGTGGATACTATTGCCTTCATCGATTCTTCCCTGAAATCTTTTTCAGTTTCTAACCGTACTTCTTTGGATAATGAGCTATGATGAATTCCTATGTCAAGGTTATCTAATTTTTTCAATTCTTTCGTTAGGTATTCACTGTATTGCCTGGTATTAACAAAAACGATTGTTTTTTGGTGTTTTTTTATTTCTTCTATAACTTTTTTGTGTATATCTATGGATTCTTTTCTTATAACACCTGGAGGATATTGATCAAATGGATTGATATCTTTGTCTGGACCTTTGATAGAGAGTATATTCTGTTTGGGAGTATCATCATGAATTACCTCAACCTTTCCAGATATCATCGATTTTAGTTCATTAACGTTTCCTACAGTTGCTGACAAAGAGATTATCTGGGGATTAACTTCCATGTAAGCCTTTAATCTCTCTATAGCTATGGATAGTTGCGCACCACGTATACTATAAAATAGTTCATGAACTTCGTCTATAACGATGTACCTTATGTTTTTCACGTATTTCATTAAATTTTTGCTTAAAAACAGAGTTTGTACAGATTCAGGGGTTGTGATCAACAATTTGGGAGGGTTTTTGAGTAATTTAGACCTTTCGAAAGAACTTGTGTCACCATGCCTTACAAATGCAGGAATTCCAATATCATTGGAAAAATTTACAATTCTTCTGTAAATATCCCTGTTTAATGATTTAAGAGGGGTTATATACAAACAGGCAATGGCATTCTCAGAATTTTTTAATATTTTCAATAAAACAGGAAAAAGAGCTGCTTCTGTTTTGCCAGTGCCAGTAGGAGCAATAATTAAAACATTATTACCTTTAGTTATAACTGGCATTGATTTCTTTTGGATAGGTGTTGGTACAAACCCAGGATAATATTTTAGCAAAACCTCTTTAAATCGGTCATACACGTTCATAATATGCACATCAAATCAAATTAAAGCACTTAAAAGTGACCCCCCAAGAACACTTTATATAGCATGCTCACCATTATATATAATGTAAATAAGCTCTGATGAGGAGTGCGGTACGAGAATTTGGGGTTTGCATCCCATCCCCCCCAATTTCTCTTTTTTTTTGTATGTAAAAAGTATAAAGTAAAAAAATGCATATAATACTTTCTATTAAATTTTAAAGGGTTTACATGTTTTTCTTTTTGGTGTGATTGAGTAGGCCACCATCTATTAAAATTTCCCTTTCACGCTGTGTTAAAGAATAGTTTAGCACAATTTCCTTGTTTTTCTGTTTATTGAAACATTTTATCGGTTCATTTTTGGATAAAGATTCCAAAACGTTTTGCAGTGTAAGGGAGTCACCCTGTGCGATATCATCGTAATCTTTCTGATCTTGGAAAGTTAATGGGATAATACCAAAGTTTATAAGGTTGGATTTATGAATTCTTGCAAAGGTTTTGGCAATGATAGCTTTTACACCCAGGTACATCGGTGCAATCGCTGCATGTTCCCTGCTTGAACCCTGTCCATAATTAAGACCACCGACCACAAATCCCCCGTTTTTTTCTTTAGCCCTTTTGGGGAAGGTTGGATCGATCCTTTCAAAGGTGAATTCAGATATTGCTGGTATGTTAGACCTCAGCGGAAGCACTTTGGCACCACCAGGGAGTATATGGTCTGTAGTAATATCATCACCTACTTTAAGTAACACTTCACCAGAGATAGTTTGTTCAGGAGGCTTCGGTATTGTAAGAGGCTTTATGTTTGGACCACGGATTATTTCAACTTCACCGTTTTCAGAGGGAGGTAGGATCATGCTATCGTCGTACAAAAACTTACTGGGCAATCTCACTTTAGAAGGTTCTCCTAGAGTTCTCGGGTCTACAATCTCACCTGCTAATGCTGCAGCCACTGCTACCGCAGGTGAGGCAAGGTAGACCTTTGCTGTAGGGGTACCGTTTCTCCCTTCGAAATTCCTGTTGTATGTCCTCAATGATATGCTATTGCTCGGCGGTGCCTGACCCATTCCAATGCATGGTCCGCATGCTGTTTCTAAAACTCTTGCCCCTGCATCGAGCATATCTGCCAATGCACCGTTGCTAGCAAGCATAGACAGCACCTGCCTTGAACCGGGGGTTATAACCAGACTGACATTTTTATTCACTTTTTTACCTTTTAACAGTTTGGCCACAAGCATCATTTCATAAAAAGAGGAATTTGTACAGCTACCTATTGCAACCTGTGCTACTTTTGTTCCTGAAACTTCGCTTACTTTTCTTACATTATCAGGGCTATGTGGCAAAGCAATCATCGGCTCAATGTTAGATAAGTTCAGTTCAAAATATTCATCGTATGTTGCATCTTTATCAGCCTCCAATTTTTTATATACATCTTCCCTTCCCTGTGCCTTGAGGTATGCCTTCGTTTCTTCATCTGTGGGGAAAATGGATGTGGTTGCACCTAATTCTGCACCCATATTGGTTATAGCCGCCCTTTCTACTAACGGTATTGAAGCTACACCTGGTCCATAATATTCGAATATTTTATTTACCCCACCTTTGACAGTATATTTTTGAAGCATTGTCAATATAACATCCATTCCATATACCCAGGGAGGAAGCTTTCCAGTTAACTTGACACCTACGATCTTAGGCATGACTAGCCAGTAAGGGCCACCTGCCATGGCAGTTGCTACATCCAGACCACCTGCACCTATTGCAATCATGCCCATAGCACCGCCTGTAGGTGTATGGCTATCAGACCCCAGCAACGTTTTTCCAGGTGCAGCAAAACGTTCTAGATGAACCTGGTGGCATATTCCATTCCCAGGTTTGGAAAAGTAAACGCCGTATTTTGCAGATGAACTCTGCAAAAAGAGATGATCATCTGCGTTTTCAAATCCAATTTGAAGCATGTTATGGTCCACATAGCAAACGGATTTTTCCGTTTTGACACGTGGTATGCCCATGGCTTCGTACTCCAAAAAGGCCATTGTACCAGTTGCATCTTGTAATAAAGTCTGGTCAATCTTTATTCCTATTTCTTCGTTAGGTTTCATTTCGCCGGATACTAGATGATCTTTTATGATTTTCCTTGCAAGATTTTCACCCATAATGATTACCTCACCATGTATATTCAACGTATATATTTCATTTTTATCTATAAACTTTTGGGGGGTATTGTAGATTTACTGCTGTTACCTTCAGCCATTATATTGCCAGTTAACCATAAAAATATAAACACCGTTGCAAGAATAAACTTCAATGAAAGGGCTTCCATAGAATTTCATCATGCTTTGGTTGCTTAAGCTATATGCCGGGGAATAAGGAGAAATATCCATGCCGTTGATCATATAGGTATCTATAACCACATATTCAATTGTTTTTTTCTTATATGGTGAAGGTACAGAGGATAGCATTTTGAGGATCAGGGTTACGTTGGTGGTATTGGAAAAAAACAGTTCTTCGGGATTTCCCCATGTAGCAGGATTATGAGTAAATCCCCATATGGCAGAACTCATTCTATGGTCTGTACTGAATGAAGAGTTATGTACATTGTATTGTATCCATGATAGAGCAATGAAATCACCGTTGCTGTAAGATTCGTTGAACCCCATCATCTTGCTCTGTGGAGGATAGGCAATTACTGCATTTGATATCAGAATCAATGCTATTAAAACTGCGATTATTGTTTTCCATTTATCTTTGAAAAGTATGAATATTAACCATACTGTGGAACCAAAAAATATTGCTAATGGATATAGCATATATTCTACATGCCTGTAGGGGATTAATGCTATGCTATGTGTGACTGCACCCAACACTGCTGATAGCCCTATGGCTATAACAAACCCCATAGAATAATTTCCATAAGAAAAAAAATCCATGATCCTAGAGCCAACAAGGACAAAAGAAAGCAACACAATCATGGGCAGAAAGTATATTATCATACCATACGATATTGTCATTGTTGTACCTGGAACATAATAATAAACAAAAAAAAGCTCAATAGCCAATATGCCAGCAAACATTAAGGATGATCTTACAATCAATTTGGGTTTTGTAAGTTCATGCAATTTCATTTTTATGTTCAACTTTCTCCTTATATGGATGAGCAACGGTATGAAAAGCAAAGATACCCCTGCAATTAAAAACAGTACATGCACAGGTATTTTTTGGGCAAAAGATCCACCTACCACTTCCCTGTAAAAGGGATACGCATAAAAATACCAGTATAGATAGAGAACAAAAACATAGAGTTCTAGGAACCCTAGCTTTGCCCATTTAAAGGGTTTGTTTTGTGTGGTCATTATTTCATTCACCAATAATGCACCTGCACTGGATATCAAAAACATGTATGAAGAGAGATGATGTGTGGGAATCATGGCCATTGAAGTGATCATTAAAAATAACCAATATCTAGGGTCATCATCCACTTTGATGAATAGCAATAAGGATGTTATGAACAAGAAGTCTCCGATCGATGCAGGGATGGGATGGGAGGTTATAAAAACTTCAGGCATGATAACCGCCATGAAAAGGGACGCAAAGATTCCTGCAATGCTTGAATGCACGATGCGTTCTGTTATTAGATAGGTAGAGAACACGGATAAAGAAACGATTGCTGGAATAATATAGTTAATGGAATTAAAAACGCTCATCCCGGATATTAAAGAATACCCTGAGGCAATTACAAACATTCCTGGAAAATAGGGATAACCGAATCCCCAACCCCCGTAATTATTAATAAGCAGGTGGTGGTTTGCTGTTAAATAGCTTGTTAAATAATAATATTCACCGTAATCAGATCCCCAGAAAGATCCGAATATCAATGGCTCCAGTTTCATGAAAAGTGCAAAGAAATATATTGATAACAGCATAAAATATATTGAATATTTTAAGTTGATATCATTATTTTTTTTTAATAACATTTTATATAGGTTATGTTATCTTCCTTTTAAAATCTTTTTTATGGTTTTTCTTTTCGTATCCTTTGAAGAATATTAAAAACAGCGTTGATGATACAGCATACAATATGCCTGTTAAGAAAAAGGGCAGTGTAAGATTGCCTATATTCAACAGATACCCACCTATAGCAGGTCCAAATGCCCTGGGAATGGTGTGGAAACTGTTGGTTATGGACGAGGCGGAAGCCCTCTCATCTGGAGAAACGAGGGACATCAAGAAAGAGTTTTGTATTGGACCGCTCATATTCATAAGCAAATTTCTTGATACATACAACACAGAGACAATCAAAATTGATGGTATTACAGGAATTAGCAACAGCAACACTACAGAGGACCATTGTGTATAAACAATGGTTTTTACAGGTCCTATTTTTTCAACCACAAGGGGAGATATCAAGAACGCTACGGCAACAAATAAATTGGATACAGCGAATAAGGGCCCTAGAAAACTACCTCCTACATGGAATCTCAGGTAAAACCATAACGAAAACAATTGTACAATTATCCCTGCACCTAAACCTATGAGAGACAATACAGAAAACCTCGTTACCACTTTTCTTGATTTTTCAGGCCAAAAAGATTTCCTTGCTTCCCTCATTTTTTTTGACCCTTTATCAGGTGAAACCTTTAGCAGTATAAAGGATAGGGAAAGGAATTCAAGTATAATCGTAATGAAAAAAAGGGGTTTATATGAATCAACAATTGACCATCCATGTGAGGATAAGTAGGATGGCAGAACTGCAACCAGAGAACCTGCCATCGATCCAAAGGCCGTTCCAAAAGACATGAAAGAAAAGGCATAATCCCTGTTGGCACGGGTGGTTTTTTCCGCCATCAAAGCACTCATACTTCCTGAACTTGAGGCATAGCTGAGGGCTTGGAATAGATAGGCAATGAATATTATGCTTGTGTTAACCGTACTTATATATACATAAGTCGTAAAAATTGGAATCATTGTGGATAAGACAATAAAGTACCATTTACCGTATTTATCAGCTAGCCTGCCAAAGGGAATCATAAGTGCTCCAGCTATTACCATTTGGAGAGAAAAAAGTATACCTATAACTGCAGGAGACATTCCCAAAAAATACAGATACAGAGGAAATATGATAATGTTGTACCCCATACTTATAGAAGGCAATATGGAGGACATTATCAAGGATAACAGGTCACTGTTGAATCTGTATTTTTTAAAGGATAATATCATATAACACCTTTATAGGTATGTCATTAACATATATTAACAATGCTCTTTTATACAGATAAGTCCCATTCATTATTTTGTCCTTTTTGCTTGTCTTGTAGATAATATAAATATTTAAACTATACTTTGCTTTTGAAAATTTTACAATATTTTTGGGATACTTAATAAACACAACCTATTTTTTGTCTGTTAAATGGTAACATAATGAATTAAGGCAAGGCAATATACTTTTTTCAATAAAATGATCATCTGTTTGTAAATCATTTATATGAAAATAATTGAAAAAGGCAAAGGAGGAGAATTTTTATAACCCATCATATATTTTGTATTTCACATCCGGGTATTTTTCCAGTATATTGTTTAGATTGTTTATAGCACTGCTGAAATCGATATCCGATATTATAAACAAGACATTTAACCCTTTCATAGCAGCCTCTACGCTGCCGTATCCGCTGCCATACATTATATCTGGTTTTATGTTTAATTTTTTGCAAACCATGAAAGCTTCAAGCCCTTCTATCGATATTGTGTTGATATTATATTTAGAATACAGGCGATCAAACAGTTCTTTGGTCAAGTAAGAAGATTTAACAATAAAAATAGACCCGTAGTATAATTCCAGAATACCTTTGGGATTTTCAAGAATGGCTAATTCACCTTTTTTTACATCATTTTTTGCGACACCCCATGAGGAAGATTTTTTGGATTTATAACCGGTTATGAACCCGTTTTCCATAAAGGTATATACAATATCATTTTGGGATATATCCTCCCCTGCTATTGCCGTGCATATGTTTACTACATTGAGAGTTGATTCTACACTCTTGAGATATTGGGATATCTCTTTGTAATGTTCGTGGATAAACTGGATTCCGTTTATTGTTATACTTATTCCATTTTTACTTTTTTCAATATATTTGATCTTTTCCAATTTTTTTATATACAAGGATACTGCCTGTACTGTTATACCGGTTTCTTCTGCAATTACCTTAAGTGTGGGATTGGGATGCTTATAAATTGATATAAGTATAATAAAAATAGAATTTTCTTTGAACTTCCTTAAAACAGGGATGTTGTTCATAACTAAGAGTATATTGTATTCATATTATAATATTTTTTAGTGTCAAATGTAATGATATGTTAAATGATATGGTCAATTAACCACATGCATTAACAATATCAGATTTCAATGCTTTTATTGAAAATATTTAAGTGATTTTAAACTGTTTGCAAGGTTATGGGTCATAGAGTAGAGATCAGCGGTGAAAAGATAATAATTACTTTTGAAGGTTTAGAAAAAATAGAGGCAATTAAAAGCCGTTTAGAATTCAATTTAAAAAATATAGTGTATGTATCAACTGAAACAAGAAAATGGATCGAAGGTTTGAGAATTGGGGGTACTGGCTTACCAGGAGTAATTAAAGAGGGGAGGTATGTTTTCAGAGATGGATCTAAAGCCTTCTTCGCCATGAGGAATCCAGATGAATGCGTTACCATTCAATTTAAAAACGAATTTTACGATTACCTTATATTTGATGTAGATGACAAAGATAAAGTCGCAAATGAAATAAGAAAGGCTGCAAATATAAAGGGAGAAAGGTAGTATATAGATTGTTTATGGATAGTAATGGACCGGGCGAGATTTGAACTCGCGACCTCTACCATTTTGTAAAAATATGCCAAGATAGCGATCTTCCAGCTGATCTACCGGCCCTTTTTCACCAGATATCTTAATTGTATGCCGATATATTAAATTTATCTTGATTGTTTGGGATTGTCCAAATGTTTTTAAACAACTTCATACAATGAATATTTTTTGTATTAACCTTATGGTTTTAGAGGAAAATCCAAAACTTCCGAGTAATATTTCAATGTCTTCTTTTTTAAATTCCCTTGAAAGTATAAGCAGTGCAAAGTAAATTCCTATCCCTATTATTCCAACACCGATTAAGTTGTACCATCTTGTTATCGTTACGAATCTGTTGATAAAAGATAATGAAAAAAATGTGATTATTGATGAAAACAATATCAAATACAAGGACCTTATGTTTGGATAAACCTTTATTATTTTATATCCGAACATTATATAAATAATAGATATAACCACATAGGATAAAAATACAGCCAGTGCACCCCCTATCAAACCATATCTGGTAATCATGACATATGCTAAGACAGATACTATTGCTAATTGTAAGGCACTTATATAAAAAGGCAATTTTTGCTTGTTTATCGAATTGAATAAGGTTGAATACAGATAGGATAGGCTCATCGGGAATATTGTAAGCGTAAATACTACCACTTCAGGTGAAACGGTGATAAACCTGTTACTGTACAGTATATGGAGCAGGTTAACTCTGTATACAATAACGATCAGTGCTAGAGGAGCTAGGAAGAGGAATAAATACCTCTGTATTTGCAAAAATTTTTCTGCTAACCCTTCATTGCCATGATTTTTAATATGCCTTACAAAATAAGGAAAGACGTTGGACATAAGTATGGAAGGGACTATAGAAAGCATTACGTAGAATGCTTTGGAAACATTGTACAGGGCTAAAAGGGAGGAGGATAAAAACGCTATGACAATGAAGTTGTCAATGTTCTGAACGAAGTAGGATATAACTAAACCCATACCTATTGGCGAGGCGTACTTAAACATATTGATCATCAAATCTAGACTAAAGCCTTTAATATAGCTGGATAACAGAACAACAGAAAGTATGCCCACAATCAATGAGGCAATAAAATAGGAGATCAACAATGAGTTTAATGTTTTGATATATACAGCTGAATAAGCCACAAAAATGGTTCTCAGTGTGTTTTCTATAATGTTAGGCACCTGGGAATACATTGCATTGCCCTTTGCAATATGCATCCGCGCAAAGATCCGTGTAGGAGTCCATGCGATGGGGACTATTGCTGCAAGGGTTATTGCGAATAAATCCGTTATACCAAATACCGAAGATATATATGGATATAGTATTACAATAGCTAATCCCGATAAAGACATTGCAATAATCCTGTAAAACATGTATGTTCCAACCACTTTTTTTGAGTTGGTTTCGCTTGCAATTTCTTTTTCAAATGCAGTGCTCATGCCCATATCGGCTATGCTTGTAATCATGTTTACTACCATTATTAAAAAAACATAAGATCCAAAAATGGCTAGCCCTGCTTTGCTTACACCTAAATAACGTGCTAGGAAAAAGGTAGCTACATAACCTATAAGCTGAAAATAGATGTTTGAAACAAAAAGAAAAAAAGAATTTTTTGCTAATGCCATATTAATTCACGGAGACAATCTGTTTATGGTTCTTGGGTATGGAATAGTATCTCTAATATGGTCAGTGCCTGTAATCCACCTAGTTACACGTTCTATACCGATACCAAACCCAGAATGTGGAACTGCTCCGTATTTTCTTAAGTCAAAATACCAGTCATACATTTTCAGGTTAGCGTTTTCCTTAGCCAATCTGGATTTCATATATCCGATATCATTGGACCTTTCACTTCCCCCTATGATTTCACCGTATCCTTCAGGAGAAAGCAGATCGGCGTTTTCCACTGTCTTTCCATTGGGAGAAACCTTCATGTAAAAGGCCTTTGCTTCAACAGGATAATGCGTTACGAATATGGGCTGGGTTTCATCTTTCATGAGTGCGTATTCTTCATCTGCACCGAAATCATCACCCCATTTCAATGAAAATCCTTTTTTGTTGATTATATCCAGTGCCTCTTCGTATGTAATTTTTCTGAAAGGCAGTTTTATATCTTTTAGCTTACTGATATCCCTCCCCAGAAATTTAAGTTCGTTTTCACATTCCTTTACCACATAATTGCATACATGGTAGATCATTTCTTCCTGTATTTTCATGTTGCCTTCCAGATCAACCCATGCTTCTTCTGCTTCGAGCATCCAGAATTCTGCCAGATGCCTTCTTGTTCTAGATTTTTCTGCACGGAAGGAAGGAGTTAAGCTCCATACCTTTTCAAGGGAGAATATCAAAGACTCCAAGTATAATTGTGCACTTTGGGATAGATAAGCCTGCTCTCCAAAATAATCTAGATTGAATAAAGTGCTTCCACCTTCGCAACTGTTGCCTGTTATAATAGGAGGTGTTACTTCGTAAAACCCATTACTGTACAGGTAATCCCTGAATCCTTTGAGTATTGCAGCCTTAACCTTAAAAATTGACATCATTTCCTGGCTTCTTATGGCAAGATGCCTGTTGTCTAGCAAAAAAGCCTCTGTCTGATCCTTGAATATTGGAAATACTTCTGCACTGTGGACTATTTCCACGTTATCTGCCCTTATTTCAAGCCCTCCCGGAGACCGAGAATCTTCGTGTACGGTTCCTTCCACGTACAGGGAACTTTCTACAAGTGCCTTTTCTATTTTGGAAAAAATTTCAGGCAAAACATTTTTCTTGGATACCGTTACCTGTATAATTCCGCTTGCATCCCTTACATTAACAAAAACTATACTCCCACTTGACCTTGTCCTCCAGATCCATCCTCTTATCCTCACTTTTTGACCAATCTTTTTTTCTTTAAAGATCTCTTTTATTGGTACTACCGGTTCCATAGAATTCACCTTTTTAGCATTGGAATATTGTTTGTATGTTATAGATATATCCTTATAAATGTTTTCAACAATGATTAAATATTTACAAATAGATAGTATAACCATGAAAGCGAAAAGTGGGCATATTATTATTCCTCATAAGTCGTATAAGGATTTGCTTCCTTTTTATGACGAGATTTACACAACCTACTTGAATGAGATCAAGCAGGATGTTGATTCAGAAGAAGCTAGGGTTTATCTAGAAATTGCAAAAATGGACTTGGAAAACAACCGCAAACCCATAGGATTTAACAAACCAGGTAGTGTCCGGTTTATATTTCCTATAAGAGATGATGGAACAGTAGAGTTTTACTTCGCTAGAACAGTTAAATCTCAAGAAGTTGTAAACATAACCATGAAAATCAACGATCTTCTCAACAGCAAAAATATTGACCATAAAGTGGAATACGATAAATTGAACTTGTCTAGAAAGTTATAACCTTTTTAATAAATCTTTTTCTAGTATGTTTTTATAAAACGTGCCTTTTTGAATAATATATCTTCTTTTAATATTAAAGGATTATAAAAATTTTAAAGGGTTATTTAATGTTTAATCTTCTGGATTGTACTGGTCAGATCCACCTTTCGGCGCTCCGCCTCCACCTGTTTGTTTTGAGGCTATGATGTCATCTATCCTCAAAATCATTACACTTGCTTCTGTTGCTGATTCAATTGCCTGCCTGCCAACTCTTATAGGTTCTATAACGTTTATTTCCTTCATATCCCCTACTTTACCTTCGTTTACGTTGACTCCAGAATACACGTTGCCATCTTTATGTGCTTTCCTCAGGGATACTAAAATATCCATCGGGTTCATACCTGCGTTTTCTGCCAGTGTTCTTGGAATAACCTCAAGTGCGTCAGCAAATGCATGTACCGCGAACTGTTCCCTTCCTTCGACTTTAGTGGCAAAGTCCCTTAGCCTTAGTGCGATTTCTTCTGCCGTTGCTCCACCACCAAAAATAATTGCACCGTCTTCTACGGCAACTGCAACTACATTGAGTGCGTCATCCAACGACCTTTCGGCTTCATCTACAACATGCTCTGTTCCACCGCGGATAAGAATAGAAATTGATTTGGCGTTTTCTGCCCCAGTTACAAAGGTCATTGCATCATCGCCTATTTTACGTTCTTCAACAAGTTTGGCTTTGCCTAAATCTTCTGGTGACAACTCACTTATCTTGGTAACCACATTGGCTTTGCATGCCTTTGCCAGTTTATCCATATCTGATTTTTTGACTCTCCTTACTGCATATATCTTTTCACGTGCTAAATAGTGCTGGACTAGATCATCAATTCCTTTCTGGCAGAATACCACATTTGCACCGCTCTTTTTTATCGTTTCCACCATATTCTTAAGCATCTTTTCTTCTTCCATCATGAAGTTCTCTATTTGTGATGGGTCCCTGATTTCTATTTTGGCTTCTATTTCGGTTTTTTTAATTTCCAGCGCACCATCAATCAACGCAATTTTAGCATCTTTGACTACAGAAGGCATTCCACTGTGTACACGTTCTTTATCGATTATAATTCCATCTATCATTTCAGTTTGATCTACGGAACCACCTTGCTTTTTAACGATCAGGATATTGTCTAGGTCTACAATGTTTTTTCCATCCCTGTTTTCTACAATAGAGGTTATTGCCTTTACTGCTATTTTACCAAGGTGCTCTTTAGCAGATGCAACACCCTTTGAATTCATTGCTGTTTCTGCAATTTTTTGAAGTGTCTTCGTATCTTTTATATCGATCTTCTCAGAGAGAGAGTTTATTATTTCAAGTGCTTTTGCAGAAGCTATTCTATAACCACTGCCTATAACCGTGGGGTGGATATTTTGATCAATCATATCCTGGGCTTTTTTCAATAGCTCCCCTGCCATTACCACAGCAGTTGTAGTACCATCACCGCATTCCTGATCCTGGGTTTTGGCTACTTCTACAAGCATTTTAGCAGCTGGGTTTTCTACATCCATTTCTTTCAATATGGTAACACCGTCATTGGTTATGGTGATATCACCCATTCCATCCACTAACATTTTATCCAGTCCCTTTGGACCCAATGTGGTTTTTACCGCATCTGCAATCGCCTTCGCTGCTTCAATATTGTTCATTAACGCACTTCTACCTTTTTCCCTTTTGGTACCTTCCTTTAAAATAAGTACAGGTTGACCGCCTCCTAACATAACTTTTCTACCTCCTAATTGCATATAAATGTACTTCTATATAAACGTTTCTTTAGTTGTTACCGGAACAATATTTTTATCTAACGTGAGCGGGAATATCCCTTGACTTGGCAAGGGGATGAAAGCGTAACATTAATAATCTACTATGCAATCTGCTAAACAATGTTCA
>JBMFVL010000009.1:0-45574 GCA_049966015.1 Thermoplasmata archaeon
CATATACATGATGTAAGATCTCGTGAGAAAAAATTACTTGAAAATTTGGAGTTGCTTAACAAGAGGTTGGATGAGATCAGGAGTGAAAAGCATAGCTTGGAAGAGAAGTTATTCGAAATAGGGAAGGAAAAAGCTAAGGCGTTGCAAATTATTGAAAATGTTAATCGGAGGGAAAAAGAACTTAACAAAATTATTGAAGACCTAAAGAAAACAAAAATTGAATGCCCGTATTGTGGTTCATTGAACGATGAGAATACAGGGGTATGTGAGTACTGTGGAAGGGAGATCAGGAAAATATAAATTAATTGCTATACTTGTACTAGCCCTTTTATTTGCATCTTATATTCCTGTGGGGGCATCTCACAGCGCTATGACGCTATCTGTTGTTAAAGTGTACCATAACGAAAATTTTGTTAGAATGGTTCCTTCTAACAAATCCATTTTTTTTGTGGTTGCTTTAAAACCAAGTATATACATGAATAATGTTAGTTCAATTTTTCCCCCCCTTAATGCAGTTAAGAGCCTTGAACAGTATTTTGAAAAATATGGGTTATATGTATATACCTACAAAGACCACCTTAATTTATTCGTATATGGTAATGCAGAAGAGATTAATGCTGCCTTGCATACACAGATTAAATATTACATGGCATATGGAAAAGAATATTACATGCCTTCAAGCCCACTTGAAATACCTTCTATTTATTCTCCACTTATTTCATCAATAGATGGCTTGAACTCATATACTAACAGATTGATGTTGCCTATGGAAGTAAATGGAAATATTGACACAAGAACACATGCTTTTTTTCAAATTTCTTCGAATAATGTACAGTATTTTTATGGTTCTGATTTTCAGTATGCTTTCGGTAGCATAAACCTTTTTGATAAGGGCATATATCCCTATGGAATAGGGATTGTTAATTTGATGTGGGAAGGTCAGGATAGCAATGGTAACCTCGTCGGTCCTTTTTATCCTTCAGATGTATATAATTATTTGAACGATAGCTTTCCTTCTAGCGAACCCAAGCCAACGTTGAAAGCCATAGGTGTTAGTACTCCTGGAGGAGCATCTCCTGTCCCACCCGGGCCAAGTGCACTTCTTGATGTTACGCCTGCAAGAACAGAAAATACCCTTGATATGGATATGCTTATGTCTAATTCTCCTGGTGCCACTATCTATGATGTGTATGTATCCTCTCCTAGCTTGACAGATATTACTGCTGCTTTTGGCTATGTGTTAAATAACTTGAACAATGTTTATGTTATTACCAACTCATGGGGAACAATGGATAACTACAACAGCGCATGGAACAACTACCTTATTGAGGCGAAATATATGGGCATTACAGTTTTGGCTGCGAGTGGAGATTCGGGTGGAAAGAGTGTAATGTTTCCTTCCACAGATGCGTCGAATAACTATGGCACTATTGCTGTCGGGGGAGATACCATAACCGTTTCAGGTACACCAAGTTCTCCAGGTCCGATAAGCAATGCAACTGTATGGTATGGGGTAAGTTCCAATGGCTCAAGCATTGGAACAACAAGTGGTATAAGTACGGTTTATTACGAGCCTGTATGGCAGAACAGAAGTATTGCTAACAGGCTTATTAATGGGCTTGGTAGGGGTGTTGCAGATGTATCCTCTGTTGCTAACAATACTATAATTTATCTTATGAATACATCTACAGGAAAACAGAAATCGGAATTGGTTCAGGGAACGAGTATCGCTTCTCCTGTGGTTGCATCCCAAATTGCAGAAATTGATGCCTACCTTCACAAAAAAGTTGGGTTTTTTTTACCCCAACTTTATGCTATCGGGGACAACGCAAGTAGACAACCTTATGCACCTATATTCCCTGTTTTGTACGGGCATACTAGCACATACGCTGCAACACGTGGATGGAGCTTTCCTGCAGGTTTCGGAATTATAAATACGTATAACCTTTCACTGGACCTTCAAAATTTGATCGTAGTTATGAACGCTTCTTTATACGGTGGCTTTTTACCTCTGAATGTTACTTTTCATGCGAGAATTTATTCCAACCATCCCCCCTATCAAGGACACATAATTTTCGGGGATGGTAATCAGTCGTATGTATCTTTTAATAGCACATATTATAATTTCACCCATGTTTTCATGTTTAAGGGGATATACAACGTAACCTTTAATGTTGTAGATAACAAAAATGAAAATGCTTCTTCCAATGTGGTTGTTTTCGCAGGGTATCCATTGTTTGCCAATGTAACCTTACTACCAAGTTCAGTACCTTTGGAAGTAATGGCGAAAGTGGTGGTATACAGTGGAAAACCACCCTATACTGTTTTTTGGTCTTTTGGTAATGGCATTTTTAATTCGAGAATAACTAATTCTACAACTATAATATCATATCAATATGCAATTCCTGGGAATTATGTGATTTACGTAAAGGTAAAAGATTCATTGGGGAATGTATATTTTGATAATGTCAGTGTGAACTTAGCTGTACAGATAAATTTATTCAACCTTACAGGCATGGTGCATATTCCGTATTTAACTCCCACTTATTTTGCTTTGATATACATTGTTACGAGTGGGTTGAGCATAGCTGCTATTGAGTATAAAAGGAAAAAGATATACAGATAGAATCTACCCATTATTTTTTGTATATAGCCATTGCATTTTCAATTATAGACATGACTTTAGGGCCTGTGTTGGATATATCACATACCTTTGCCAATTTTTTTGCGTGTTTGCCGCATGATGTTCTTTCACCTTCGTCTGAATATAGCATCAGAATATAATCTGTGAGCTGTTTGATGTCTTGGGGATTGTAGGTGTAACCATTCACTCCATTGGTAATGAGCTCACTGACACCGGCACCATTACTTACAATAGCGCATTTTTCATATTGCCATGCTTCAACCACAACCAATCCAAAACCTTCTATTATAGAAGGTAGAACAAATAGGTCTGATACCTTATATGCTGTCCTAAGTTCGTTGTTATTTAAATACCCCGTAAAAATAACATGCTTCTCAATTCCTAAATCTTTTACTAACTGTTTAAGATATTGGAAATAACTCATAGATTTATTAAAACCTTCCCTGTTTAATGTACTTGTAAAACTTCCACTCCCGACAAGCAATAGTTTGACGTTTTTAGCTTTTTTTACAACTTTAGCTATGGCCTTTATAAGGGAATCCTGGGACTTTATATTATCCATACGTGCTACATTTGTAACAATGAAATCCTCCTTTTTTATTCCAAATTTTTTTCTAAAATTTATAATTTCATATTCCTGGGGTTCTGTCCATCCATTGATATCTATATGTGGGTATACTTGATGGGCAATGCCTTTATAACCTGCCCTTATTAACCCTTCTAGGTCCCTTTTTGTGCTAACAATAACGGAATCAAATGACTCAAAAGAATGCAGTATAAATTTCATAAATAACGGTGAAAAAAATTCTGGCACAAAGGGGACATGCCATCTTAATATGGTAGGTTTTATGGGTCCAATCATGTGTCCCATCATTAATTGCTGAAAATCATGGATGTAATATGCATCAAAATTTTTAGCTTTTTCTAAAATTTTTTTGCTAAAAATCCAGTTGTGATTTACATATCCCACAAAATCGTCATTATTGTATTCTACCTTTTTGATTCCATGTATGTTCTCCCACAGTAACCCTTTGAAAGTTGAATATCTTTTAAGGTATGTACTTCCTGTAGATATATTGTATAGGTGGGCTATTTCATTGAGTTTAATATGCTTGGGGGCGTTGGGATTTAAACTAAACCAATATATTAAATCCACAATTTTTTTCTCTGTCAAATATTCTATTAAATCCTTTTCCATTATAGAAACGCCACCTACCGAATATGAGTATGAATCCACATCAACGTTTTTTATATTTAAAAAAGATTTTTTAGAGTAAGTGCTGTCTTTAAAATGGACCAAGGGAGTTTGCGTTACTATAGCCAATTTGATTTTTTCCATATATTATAGTATTGTCAAAATGGACATATATTTTTTGATTATTCATAGATTTTTATTATTTAATTAGATTATAGATTTAATTAATTTTACCGATAATATTAAATTAAAATTTAATTTTAGCTTTTGATTAATTTAATGTTGTATTTATGTATGAGTTAACATTTAGCATTTATATATGTCATTTAAAAATATATTATTAATAATTACAATTTAATAATAATTAAAATGTATTAACAATAGCTATATCTATGTATACATCTCTTTCAATCATTCAGTTTTATTTAAATTTGTTTGGACAGGGGTTTTAGAGTGCATTGGCTTTTGTTTGATTTCATTGTTCAATATTTTTTGGAAAAAACACGATCTAGAATTTTACTTGCTTCCTCTTTGGTAATATCGTTATTATCCAATTTTGTTTGCTCATCTTCTGTTAATTTATCTTTATGTTGCCTTATTAATACCAGTTGCTTGTCACTTGCAACTTCGTAATTGTACATTTCACTTTGCTTATTCAAAAAAGGGATTATTTTTTGGTAAATTTTTTCTAATACTTCAATGTCCATTTCGTTATGCCGGATTATTTCTTCAATTTCACCTTTGTAAAAAAGTATAGGAACAATAGCACCACTTATTTTGTCTTCTTTTACCTGTATACCCATTGATGATGCAGTAGAATACAGGTTCAGCCATACAGGAGAATCGGCATTAAATAACATTTGAAAACAGTCTATATGGTATAGAAGGGATTTGAAGTTTCTTGCCCTGTCTGGTCTGTATTGCTCAATTATTTTTTCTGGGGGGATATCATGTATGATCGTTTTGGTCATTATGTAAGGGATATCAAATTTTAATCCGTTATAGGTTATAAGAAAATCAATTTTGAGTTCTTTTAGGTGGTTCCAGAATCCTTTTAAAATTTCTTTTTCACTGTCAACAATATTGTTTTTGTCTATTTTAAAGAATACTGTTTTTTCTCCATGAACTTTTACACCTATATCTACAAGATGGGATAGAAAGGGACTCATTGCACCATTTTTCATTTGCTGTTTTTCAAATAAGTCTAAGATCCCTTTTTCATTAAGTATTTCCATAGGATAAGGGGAGGTTTCTATATCCAATATTGCATAATTTTCAAAATTTAGGGGCATGTTACGTTGTATGTATTAACCATATTTTTATTTTGTCTATACATCTAATGTAATAGGAAAATTATTTTATTGACGATGATATATTCTTTTATATGGTTTCATCAAACATACAAAAGTACCTAAAATACGTGGCAATAGCGCTTTTGGTAATGGTTATCCTTACCCCTTTTTTTTTGCCACACAATCATTACACCGTGCCTTTATTGAATCAACCTCAGATATATGTTTATGTAACCAATAATACAACGCAGATTAGCGTTATAGGGATTGAAGCTGTACTGTATGAACATATATATATAACCATCAAAGGTAATACTGCAAATTATACCCAAAATGAATCCCTTAACAATACCATTCTTGACTATGTTCATGTACCATACAGCCAATTTTATCTTAACGTTACGGCATATCCATACAAAAGTAATGCTGTATACATAGGGAATTTTATTGTTAATATAATTAAGAGATACCCTGCAAATGTAGTAATAACAGAACCTGTGTATTTAGGTGGTGGAAAAATTATAATAACCAACAACCCATTTGTTCTTGGCATGGGAGAAAAGAGCGTATGAAGGTAGATAGTTCAACTTTCATGTGGATTGCAATCCTAGTTATACTTGTAGTTGTGGAAATATTGGAAATAGGGGGTGTAATATCATATCAGTTGATTGCAGGGAATTTAATGTTTTTTGTTTTTTCAGTTGTTATTATAGCGATATTAGCTATCATAGGTGCAATGTTCATAGGAATTCTTATTTCTAAAAGGTTGTACAACAAAGCAGATCTTTCACTCTTCGAGATTGAAATGCTGAGAATGAAAAAGGATGTAGAAGAAATCAAGGAGATGCTGAAAAAAAATAAGCGGTAAGCTATATGGTAAGGATTGTAGTTATAGATAATGGAGGTCAGTGGACCCATAGAGAATGGAGGGTGCTCAGGGACCTAGGGGCTGAATCAGAGATTATAAAAAATGATACACCGCTGGAAACTATTAAAGCAGATGGGATTGTTTTATCTGGTGGAACTGCCAATTTCTCATATGAAGAAAAGGTTTTGGGGAGGGTTAACGAATACCTTGGTAGGGCATCTGTGCCTATACTGGGGATTTGCCTTGGCCATCAGTTTATGGCTATTTATTACGGTGGGAAAGTACAGAGATCCAAAACACCTGAATTTGGCAAGGTGGAAATAACAGTAGGGCAATCACCGCTTTATGATTCGATCCCCCAACATTTTGTTGCATGGGAATCCCATAACGACGAAGTTGTGTCTTTACCCAAAAATTTTAGGATAACAGGCTTTTCAGACACATGTTCTATTGAGTCTATAGAGGATGAAAAACAGCAAAGATTTGGAGTACAGTTCCATCCTGAAGTTGAGCATACAAAATACGGAAAGGAAATTTTTAAAAATTTCATAAAAATATGTAAAAAATAATTTGAAATCATTTTACTCTAAACATTGTTTCTTTAAGCCTTTGTATATTCGACATGTATATTACTCCCCCTTCATATATTCCGTATACTTCACCTTTATCATGATCTAAGTGGGACAAAACAGATGAGGTAAATTCATGTGTTAATACATCTGTGCCGTAGGTCCATATCGAGAATGCTGGTAATACTAATATATTTTCTGCTCTGTAGTAGATATATGAGGGCATGGCATATTCTGCACCTATTTCATCCCTCAATGTAACAGAGGGATGCTCATGCCCGATAATGACGTTTTCATATATGCCTTTATCTTTATCACCGTGCATAATGATCATTCCTTTTATTTCATAACTATCAACCACATCCAATCCATGATGCTTTGCAATGGTTTTTAGAAAATTGTCATGGTTACCCCTTATTAAAATAATTTCGTCAACATAGGATTTTATGTAAGAAATGAACTCGCCTATTTCCTTCCATTCAGATTCTGTATTTTTCCCAAAGTCATGTTTGAAGTCCCCGTTTAATATTATTTTTTTGAGTTTCCAATTTTCTGCTAGGTTTTTTAGCTTTTGCAGATTACCCTTTGCCTCAAATGGTGGAATGGATACACCATAGCTATTTAATACGTCTTCAAATCCTAGATGTATGTCCGATACAATTGCAATTTCCTTATCAACAATAGCAGCATAACTATCAGTTACATAAAGTCTATCTGATATAGATATATAGCCAGTATAATTACCCTTCTTCATGAACATTCTCTTTTATACTTTGGATTAATTTCTTATGCATTTCTTGGATAAAGCTTATCCTATCTTCCATTAGTATAATATCTGACTCACCTGCCATAAATAAATTAAAAGCGAAAGGAGAAGGCGTTGTTAGATTTTCTTTCATTATTATTTTTACTTTTTTGGATTTGAGGTCTTCCCAATAATGTTTGGCATTTTCTAGGTCCATTGAATCTTCCATTACCTCCCTGTACGCCTCTTTAAGTATTGGAAAATCGGGCATGTTTTCTTTTAATAATTTTATCAAAATCTCTGCATTGAATTGTTGCCTGTGTACGCTAATAGTATGGCTTTTGTATTTTCTCAGTATAAGGAAACCTCTGATTGCAACGTGCCTGAACCTTCGTTTCAACATTTCACTTGTGCTTATTGAATTTTTTAGCAATTCTTCTATGTTCATTTGCAAAATATTTTCAATTTCCTTTTTGGAAATAATCATTTTGCTGGTAATAACAAACCCATTATCGTTTATTATTACCTTTACATTATGCCTGTGTACTTTGCTTAAGCCATATGCCAATGCCCTTGAAACAGCATCATTGGATTTCCTGCCTATCAAGGTATGAAAGACATAATGGTTGAGGTTCTCTTCAATTATATGCTCTACGTAAAGTTCGTTGTAGTATGGTATTCCTATGTAAGCTTTTTGCTCTTTAAAATAAGCCTCTACAGCCTTTGCAGTCTGTAGATTAACTTTGTACTCTTTGGCTATGTAGTTAGATATATCTCGTTTTTCGTTCATTTTTTTTGCTATTTCATCTCTGAATAACCTTATTTTATTGCCTAAATCATAATGCAAAGGCAACATTTCTGAAAACCATGCAGGTATTGTGGGTTTCATGCTAGGAGCATTTTCTACAGTTACCATCATATTTCTTATGCTTACAAATCTGTAGGTTTTGCCTCCCAATACAAATATATCTCCTGGAGTAAGTTTTTCTGCAAATTCTTCTTCCAATTTTCCAACATATTCCTTGCTTTTTGTAAAAACACGTATGGATACTTCATCTGGTATTGTACCAGAATTCATATAATATATGGCCCGTACCATTTTACCTTTTCTACCTATTTTTCCTTGAGATTCATCATACCATATTTTACCATATACATTCCTTTTTTCTAGCATCCCATCGTTTCCGCTTAGATATTTAATTACACCCAGAAAATCATTCCATTCTAATGTAGAGAAGGGATAACTTTTTTTAACTAAGCTATATGCTTCTATTATATCCCAATCTTTTTCTATGGACATTCCCACAATATGCTGTGCTAGTACATCTAATGGATTTTTGGGCATGTAAATTTTATCAAGCATCCTTTTTCTTGCATTTTCTGCAAGCACAATGCATTCAACGAGGTCATCTCTATCTAGTACAACTATTTTACCTTCGGATATTTCATGCAAAGAATGCCCACTTCTGCCAATCCTTTGGATTGCCCTTGTAACGCTTTTTGGGGACCCTAATAATATTACTAAATCAATATTCCCAATATCAATACCCAACTCCAAACTTGTCGAAGTTATTACTGCTTTTAACATGCCTTTTTTTAGTTTTTCTTCTACATTTAGCCTTAAATCCCTAGACATTGAACTATGGTGTGCGGCTATAACCTCTTTGAATTCTTCTTTCATTTTTTGCTTTAAATGGAAAACAACACGTTCTGTTGCACTTCTAGTATTGGTAAATATCAAGGTAGTTTTGTGTTCTTCAATGAGTTTATCAATTGTGCTATACAATTTATGGCTTACTTCAGCACTGCTGGTATAAATGAAATCATCTACAGGGGATATCACCTCTATGTTTTGCTTCTTGGTGTAATTAACATCTACTATTGTTCCTTCTCTTGGTTTATTGCCTTCCATACCCCATACAAATTTAGCCATTTCATCTAATGGATGCACTGTTGCTGACAGCCCAATCTTCTGAACAGGATGGGGTATTCGTGCATATAAGCGTTCTAGAGATAAGGATAAATGGCTTCCTCTTTTATTTTCAGCAAAGGCATGAACCTCATCTATAATTACGTGCCTTATATCTTCTAGATTCTTGGAGAATTTGGGAGCATTTAATGCAATTCCTAGACTTTCCGAAGTTGTTATCAAAATATGGGGAGGTTTTTTTAGCATTCGTGCCTTGTCAGTACTTGTTGAATCACCGGACCGTATAGCAACTCTTATTTTAGAAAAATCAGGGCTTATTTGTGCTAATTCTTGCAACGGTTCTTTTAGATTTCTTTCGATGTCATTGTTTAAGGCCTTCAACGGAGATACATATAGAACATAAACCTTGTCTTCCAGTTCACCTTTTTTAATTAATTTGTATAAAAAATTGATCGAATAAATGAATGCAGTCAGTGTTTTTCCAGATCCTGTTGGAGAGGTTATAAGCACATTTTTACCTTCTGCTATTAGTTTTATACCCATTTTTTGAGGTGGTGTAAATTGTCCAAACTTTTTTTTAAACCATATTTGAATCGTTTCCTCAAAAAGAGAATATACAACTTCATCACTATACACTTTTTTTGCGTAATGGATTTCCATACCATGCACTTATCATATACATTTAATCTATACAGATATAAAGGTTTCTTCTTCACTTTTCTAAATATATTGTTTCGATACAAAATGGAAAATTCCTACTTTTATATTTAAATGCACTATTAACAATAAATACCTTTTTATAATAATAATCTTTATATACAGATTTTTTCATTTATGTATATGATTAATAGGTGAATAACTTATGTATGATGTTGTTTTAACCACTGACTGGACTATGATGAGCAATCATCATGGGAAGGAATTTTTAGGTTTTGGAGCTACATCACCTTATTTTGTATTTCCTGAAGGAGTTTACAAGTATTTATTTTACCCACCTATGCGTACGGACAAAGATGGTAGACCATGGCAAGCCCCTTATGGTCTTAGAAAGGTGGAAGCTGCACTTGTTTCAGCAGGTATTAATGCAGCTATAATACACCCTAGCTATCTGGATAAGTATCTACTCAATGCAAAGGCTTTGTTCATATCCGGGCATGACTATTTTGGTTTTGGACCACCGAGTTCTACTTTTGCAAGCATTCTGCATAAAGAACCTGCAAACGCCATTAATTTTCAGCGTATGATGAGGATGCCTGTTATAAAGGAGGCAAAGAAAAAAGGTCTTAAGATTATTGCAGGTGGTCCTGCGGCATGGCATTTCCAGTATAGAGAGGATTTTGTAAAGGAAGTTGGTATTGATACCGTTGTGGAAGGTGAAGGGGAGGTCATTGCACCTAAACTAGTTAAGATGATCTTTAACAATGAACCACTTCCAAAGCATGTTTCTGTACAGCCTAACGAATCTCCTACAGTGGATCAGATCCCTGCCATTATAGGGCCTTCTGTAAACGGTATTGTTGAAATAGGCCGTGGTTGCCCGAGGGGTTGTGCTTTTTGCAGTGTTACTTTGCGTCCCACAAGATGGTATACTTATGAAAGGATTGAACAGGAATTGGCATTGAACAGGAATGCAGGAATAAGAAAAGGAATTTTGCATTCAGACGATGTTTATTTTTACGGTATGCCTTCCATATATCCAAATGAAGAGAAAGTAATAAAGCTTATGAAGTTAGGTAAAAAATATTATGACCATCTTGACTGGAGCCATGTTGCAGTTGCTTCTTTGCTTACAGTTCCCAAGCTGTTACCAAAATTGAAGGAAATTATTATAGACGGCAGGCAAAAATGGTGGGGTGTGGAAGTTGGAGTAGAAACGGGAAGTCCTGAATTGCTTTCTAAATTAATGCCAGGAAAAGCAAGACCCTTTAAAGTAAGCATGTGGCCAGAAATGGTGCTGCAAGCTGCTGGATTAATGTCAGATAACAATGTTATACCTGCGTGCACGTTTATAGTAGGTTTACCAGAAGAGACGGAAGATGATGTTAACAGGACGTTGGATTTATTTGATGACCTGTGGGATTTCAGGGCGATTCTTGTCCCCATGTTTTTTGTGCCGATGGGAAGGCTTAAAAGCAAAACATGGTTCGAGGAAAATAGGTTAACAGAAGTCCAAAAAGAGATTTTAATGAAGGCTCTTTCACATGGAATTAGGCAATCTAGAGCAATACTTAATACCTATTTTACTGATACTGAACATAATTTTGTTTTAAATGGGGTATTTACATTGTTTGTAGATTTCTTGTACAGTGTAGCTAAATTAAAGGGCTTATGGAGGGCCCCTAAAAGGCCTCCTAGAAAAATAAATTATACTGGAGAGATCATGGGGACTTCCTTAAATGAACTTATAAATTCTATACCAACCAATACTAAAATTTGAATACCAATTATATTAATGTTATAAGTTTAGGTAAGCAGTAAAATCCCCACATCATATCACTCACCGAAACTGCAAATATTTAAGTCAAGCTACTAAGATTGTTTTTTACTTTTAGCTTCGAAAATAAAACATTCAAATGCAAGAATTGTGTTTGGATTGTATGCAGAAAATCCTGTAGGAACATCGGAGTACGTGGGAATGCCGTGTACTTCATGCAATTGTCAACAGGCTTAGACATAACAGTTCGTGAAGGATGGCACTCATGGGTGGATAGGAGAACAGTGGCAAGCACTGAATCTTTAGCGAAGAGTAGTTGACAATTTTAAATACTTAATTATGATTAGTATAATGTGTGCTGAGGTAGCCCAGCCCGGTAAGGCGCCAGCCTTGAGAGCTGGTGATGTTAATCATCGCGGGAGTTCGAAAAGTTCGAAAATCTCCCCCTCAGCGCCATGGCGATGCTCATGATAAATGATATTTCTCCTTATCCGTTGTATAGTTTTCAAAAAGAAGTTATAACCAAGCTAAAATTCAACATAGAAAAAGGAGTTCCTGCAATGCTTAATGCTCCTACTGGAAGTGGAAAAACAATAATATCCTTGCTATCTGTATTGGAATATAGTTTCAAAAACAACAAAAAAATCCTTTATTTAGTTAGAACCAAGACACAGGAGATACAGGTGTTGAAAGAACTTTCAAAAATTCATAAAAAAAGACCAGTTACAGGGATAGGGTTACAGGGAAGATCTGGTAGATGCCCTCTTTTTGACAAAAAAGGATACAACAATGCAACATACGAAGAACTTTCAAAAATATGTAATGACCGTAAAAATAAAAATTTGCAAAAATTTGCAAAAAAAGTAGGTAGTTTTATTTATGATGAATGGAGTAGATATCTAGATGATGAACCTATACCTAACAATGTAGGATGCCAGTATTTTGAAAAGGTTATAGAACTTGAAGGGAAAGTTGTTGAAGAATTTACCAATACAGTATGGTTACCTGATGAATTTGATAAATATTCTGTAAAATATTCTTTTTGCCCGTATGAGATGAGCAAAAAACTTTCTTCTTACGCAAATGTTGTCATTGCCCCTTATATTTTCTTCTTTAATCCTTATATAAGGAATAATTTGCTTAGATGGATGGGAGTGGATTTAGAGGATATAGTTCTTATTGTAGATGAAGCTCACAATATACCAGATTATTTAAGGGAGACGAGTTCAATTTCATTAACTGTGGGATTGATAGAACTTGCTATGAAGGAATTTGTTAATAACAGGTTTAACATTTTAAAGCCTTCTGAAGTTAACAAAATAAATAGCATATTTTCAGTATTGAAAGCATATATTTTAAGTGAATCGAGCTCTTTGAAAGATCAAGAAGATAGGTTATTGATTGAAAGGGAGATTGAGAATCATTTGATGGAAACAACTGGATATAGTATTAGAGAAATTCAGAGATTGGTTAATTTAATGGTTTCATGGGGGACATATCTTAAAGACCTTAAACGTAGAGAAAAAGTTTTACCTAGATCATATGTATATATCGTTGGAAGTATTTTGCTGGATCTTTTTGATTATGACAATGATTATGAAAGTGGATATATACATGTACTTACCAAAGTGCCTGCCCCAGCTATTGAAATTTTCAATTTAGACCCTTCTAAACTTGCAGAACCTATTAAGGAAACTCATTGGCATTTGCATATGTCTGGTACACTTGTACCCATGGAACAATACAGGGACATTCTTGGTCTGGAAGAGAACATAGATATGATTAACATTCCTTCTTATTTCCCCCTTGATAACAGGATTATTAAGTATGTTGATAACCTCACAACCAAATATGAGGTTTTAAAAAACGATTCTGACATGTTTATTAAGATACATGAAGTGATAAAGAGCCTTATAAAGAATGTAGTAAAAAATACAATTGTGTTTTATCCCAGTTATACCATGATGAACAAGGCAGAAGTGTTCCTAAAAAGTCAGATCGTGGACAGGCCCATCTTTGTTGAAAGCAGGAGCGCAGATAGCTCTATTATGTTTAGCCATCTTAACAATTTTAAAGAATCCGTTGGTAAAGGAGCAATTCTTTTAGCAGTTTCTGGAGGAAAAATAAGTGAAGGCATTGACCTTCCTGGAAAACAACTTGAAATGGTTATAGTTGTTGGCATACCATATCCTAAACCTACGACCAAAAATAGTATATTGGAAGAATATTACAACAAAAAATACAAATTCAATGGCTGGAATTATGTATATGAGGCCCCTGCAATAAGAAAAATTTTGCAATCGATTGGAAGGCTTATTAGAACCTCTACAGATAAAGGAGTTGTGATCATTTTAGATAGTAGAGCTTCGATAATGAAGAAGTATATTCCAGACCTTGCCCTTAGCAAAAATGTTGTAGAAGATACAAAAAATTTTTTTATCAAAGTTCATTAAATATACTCAAAAAAGATTTAAAGATGTTTTTTATTTTTGTGTCTTTTATTTTTGTTCATTGCTCTTGTTTTTTTCATTTGCCTCTTTTTTGTCTTTTTTATTTTGGGTTTGCTTTTTTTTGTTTTTATTGGTAATTACCACAATTATAAGGATTGCTTCTATAATGATTATGGCTATCATGAGATAAACCCATACGTTTTCGTTTGATGTTGTGCTGTTGTTGCTTGTTGTTTTGATTTGGGAGAAATTTATTATTATTGTTTCATTACTTCCTTTTACAGTAATGTTGCCTTTATCTGGATTAACAACATACCCGCTTATATTACCCACTTTAAATTTATAAGAACCATTGTATACCATAAATTCTATTACTCCGCTTGTTGAATTTAATGTTATGTTGCCCAATGTAACACTCCATTCTATTCCATGTGGCAATCCATTTTCTTCAAAAATTACAGTATAATATATGGGTTTAATATTGGTAAATGTAACGTTGATTGTTGTGTTTTTTCCATTGATTACAGCAATACCTTTAGAGGGTTTTACAGTATATCCACTTATGTTTTCTATGGTAAAGGTATAACTGCCATTTGGTTCAGTAAAGGATATAGTTGTGTTTTTGGTTGTGTATAATGTTCCATTTAATGTTATATTCCATTGTACCCCTTTTGGAAGCCCAGTTTCTTTGAAATATAAGCTGTATGTTGAAATTTTTACAAAATTTATGTATTGTGTAGTTCCTTCGTTTATAACAGAAACAGAACCAGTTGGGCTCCAGTAATTGGTTACGTAGATTTTATGTGTAAAATTATCATATGCAATACTCCATGGACCTTGCCCTACAGAGATATTATTGAAAACCGTGTTGGTCAACCCATTTACAATTGAGACAGAATCCGAACCATAATTGACTACATACATGCATCCATTTGCCGGGTCATAAATAGAATTTGTAGGATACAGACCTACAGTTATATTTTTAGTAAATGAATTTGTTGTGCTGTTTATTATAAAAACATTACTCAAATAATTTTCCATTACATATATATCTTTATTTAGTGGATCAAACGCCATGCTTTCTGGTTGTGTCCCATTTCCTATCTGAATTACCTTTATTACAGAATCTGTGCTCACATTGACAACATCTACATTGTGGGTATTACCCATTGCTACGTAAATCAAATTGTTGGAAGGATTGTATAATATTCCATGCCCCATGTCATAAAAGCTTCCTGGTAAAACAGTTACATTTGATAGTGTAAATCTAGGAGATATGGCATATAATACATATACATCATTGTAAGAATCGTTAGCACCTACTAAATATATATACCCATTTTGTGAATCGTATGTCAATGGATAAACCTGATTTCCAGGGATGTTAATTGTTTTAACAACTGAATTTGTACTATTTATTACTAAAACAACATCTTCTGGGTTACCCATTCCATAGACGTACAGCAATTTATTATAAGGGTTGTATACTATATTGTTAGGCATCAAGATATTGGTTACATTTAATATCGTAGAAATTTTGTTAGTATATGGGTTTATTACCGTTATATAATTACCAGAGCTGTTCCAATTGGTTGTGTATATTAGCTGATTAGCTGGATCATATACTACATCACCTGGATGATTGGGAACATTGATAGTTGTTAATACAGCATTAGGTGCACCGCTCACATTTACTATGCCTGTTGAATGTTCAGGAGAATAATTTTTTGCAAATGTAGTTACTTTATAAGAATATGTTCCATTCGTTTCATTGAATACTATTGTATTGCCGTTAGAACTTTCATTTAGGCCATTGAGTGTTACGTTCCACTTAGAACCCGATGGCAGACCATTTTCTATGAATGTCACCGGGTACATTACAATCGAAAATAAAGCCGTTTCAGATACCTCTCCATTCATTGTAACATTGGCTATTTTACTTGACCCATTATAACTGCCATTGCCACTTCCGATCCATCTGTCAAATACAGCGATGTTATTTGGTTTAGCAGTGATTTGTATTTTAGAACCGGCTATATACCATGAGCTGGTAGGGGAAATGCTTCCTCCGTTCCAGGGATTAATGTCTATATTAAAATAATATTGAACATCATAACTAAGGTTTATCTGAACATTATCCCCTTTTACAGATATTTGCCCATTGGATTGTATAGGGGCATATCTAGTGCTTTTGCCTTTATAGCTATAATAGATTGTATATCCATAGGTTCCGTTGATAGCTGTAAAGTTCATAGATTGTGTTGTTGAGAGGTTCGTGGATCCATCAAAAGAGATTTCCCATGGATTTCCTTCTGGAATACTTGATTGATTGAACGTAACTTTATATGTTTGGTTATTTGTAATAACAAGGGTAACGTTTTCAACAACACTTAAATTTCCATAAATATTTGTTTTAGGGTTGTAGTTTATAGCTTCAATATATAGCTTGTATGTTCCTGCAGGGGTTAAAGAAGATACATTTAGAAGTATATTAGAGGTTGCCATTGATCCATTGTTTGGAGGAGGATTTAAAATGAAGGGCCCTGATGAAGGGTTTACTGCAACACCTTTAGGCAATCCACTTATGTTTATTTTAACAGAACTGTTGTATATATAAGGATAATCCACATATATTTTGTAATTGACTGTAGTTTCACTTTTTGGCAATTTGATTATTTGATAATCAGGGTATATGGACATAACGAATTTTATAGCCATTGTAAAATTCCATGCATTTACAGACCCCCACCCTGATCCATAATTCCAACCGCTTAATGCAGGATAAGGATATCCGGGTGGTGCCGATTTAACATTGTAAAAAGGCATACTGTTGTATAATGTATTGTTTGGACCTAGTTGGTATAATAAAGGATCCAAAAAGCCTAACCCCGTCTTGTTTCCATAAAACACACCTAAATAGGAAGATATTTCAGCAAATAGCCCAGCCTCTACAGGAGAAGATACACTTGTCCCGGCAACAGATAGGGGATTATAGCTGTAATTACCAAAAATGGGATAATCATCGATAAATATCAATGTATTATTGCCAACTGCAGAAATATCAGCTACGTTTCTATATTCAGAACTTCCTCCGTTGTCAATAACACTTGGTATATCCTGCCATACAGGAATTTTGTATACCTGGCTTGGACCAGCCTGAGTGCCTACCCCACCATATTCACTCGCGTTGAACCATATGGCTTGGGATTGTATGGGATTTAGTGTATCTGTTCCAGTACCATCTATACTAGGCACACCATTTAACTTTAAAGTCAGTCCACCTACAGATACAACTCCAAAATTGTTGTATGCCAAACTTGCCGGCCATGCCGGGAATGGAGTTGCTGGGCTATCTCCAGAACTAGCAAATACAGTTACCCCCCTAGCGTTGAGTTGCTCTATATCATTATTAACAGTATAATCTATACCCTCTGGAATTGTCCCCCAAGAATTACTTATGGCTGTTAAGTTAGCTAAAGATACAGCCATGTTATATTCATTGTCTGGAAATCCTGTTCGGTTAAAAGGTGCATAGATATTTACAATACTTGCACCTGGAGCCAAGCTACCAACCATTTCTAGATCGAGTGTATTTTCTACAACCGTTTCACTAATATCTTTTGCAGCACTGGTTCCAGGAGCTACAGTCCATTTATCTCCCATGCCCCATATATGAGGGATAGCCCCGTCGTTAATTTCCCATTTGGGCAATGTTTCTTTGAAATACTGGTTTATAGCAGCAGGGTCGAAAGGAGCTACATCCTTTAAAATACCACCAGAATCATTTACGCCTTCCCATAATATAGTAGCAATTGTAGTTCCATTGGCAAATATATGTTCTGTACTTGGAGCAGCATATGCGGAGTTGTTGTATAATTCAATAGTACCATAAGCTTTTTGCAGGTCTGAACCAGTAATCAACTGATTTGTTGTACCTGTAAATAAAGGATTTCCACTTGCCATACTAACTTTTTTTATGTTTGCAATGTTAAGAGAATACAGGAAGGCGTTGGTTGCTCCATCTATACCATATATATATCTATAGTACACAGATGGAAGATAAAATGGTTTGATAGGTGCATAGAAGGTAGACCTTAATCCCGGTAAATTTGTTTGGAAGATACCTAACTGTGTATTGAAAACCTTTTCAATTAGGCTTGCATTGGCAATGATGGATATGGATGTGCGGTCTTTCCATGTTTCCTCTATTGTTATCCCGTTGCTTTTTAGATAGTTTACTAAACTATTATAAATGTATGCACTGGGTGAATATTTTTCATCAAATTGTTTTAATGTAAGATAATGATGATATAATGGAGATGTTGGGTTATTTACACTACTCATAAAGGAATTTAACTCGCTTTGATTGCTATATTTTAATGCAATGGATACGAATATACTGGTATCGGGATTGATCATTCCAATTTGCTTTGAGTTGTTTAACAAAAAAGGGATATAGGAATTTTGGATGGGTACCAAATTAGATTCATTACCTAATGCACTACCTGTGTGTGTTGTAGATACTACGTAGGAAGATAGGAGATATAGGGAAAGAACCATAACTGTATAAATTACAACTTTTGTTTTCATAATAGACCCTTTCATTTAATATAGTTATTTAAATATTTAAAATTTATTTAAATTATATTATTATGAAAATATCAGTAATTTTTGATAATTCCTACTGTTAGAAATAACATTTTATGGTTATAGCCATATACACAATAATTCAGTGTAAATATAGACATAGAGCATTATATAAAAAGAATAAATGTTATACTATATCTTCATTGGATTACCATGACCGGGTAAAATGGTAACAGGACTTAATTTTTTTATTTTTTCTAATGACTTCTTTGCTTCTTCCATATCTAATGTAAATTTTTCATTTATGGATAATTCCCCATTTACTGTTGATACTGCATCACCTACAAAAATAAATTTTTGATTTTCTATGTAAATGGAGGTACTTCCAATTGTATGCCCATAGGTTTCAATGAATTTAATCCCTTCTATATTGAATTCTTTGAAACTTTTAATGCCTTCTATAGGGGTTACTTTAGCAAAGGTAAAAAAGAATTTAGCCAAAAAGGATTTTGGCTTTGGTATAGATTTTTTTCCTTCGATATATGGTATTTCAATTTCATTTGCATAGATTTCAGGGGAATACATATTTTTTAGTGCTTTAAGTGCACCAATATGATCTAAATGATAGTGCGTAATTAATATAATATCCGGTTTGGTTTTGTTTTCTTGGTAATACAACTTTATTTTATTTAAGCTTCCTTTCATTCCAGCATCAATTTGGATTGTCATATTGCTATGTTTAATTACATAAACATTGCACATTGTGCCATCAATTAATTCTACATTTTCCGAAATTTTCATATTTTTTAAGAGGATTTAGCACATAATAAAGATTATTGCCAAAATAAAATAATAGTAATGAATAAAAATAAATGAAGTATGAACTATCGGTTAAACTCATTTACTCAACAAAGCAATAACAAACATTAAAGACTAAATTTAATTTAAGAATAAAATAGAAAAGGATGTACTTATATGCCCAAATTGTGGATATTCTTTATTCAACGACTAAGTATGGATGTATATAAAGTAACATTTTGATTTTAAGAATGTTGTTTCTTTTTAAATAAATAATAGTAAAGATTAAATTTATAATTGGCATTGTAATAGAGTATGCCGCCATAGCTCAGCTGGCATATGATAAATACAGCAAAGAGCAGCTGACTTGTAATCAGCAGGTCGGGAGTTCAAATCTCCCTGGCGGCTTTGGTAACCTTTTTAAAAAGCTAATATATAGGAAGGAATAAGTGATGAAGGATTATGATGTGCACCACACCAGTATTGAGTTTCTAGGTGGTGCAGAAGAAGTTGGAAAAGTGGGGATGTTATTGGAAACAAGAAACCATAGGTTAATTTTTGATTATGGGTTTAATGCAGAAGATCCGCCAAATTACCCTATTTTTGCTCATGAACCCATAGACTTTGCTTTTTTAACTCATGCACATCTTGATCATTCTGGTATGATGCCTTTTTTGACTAAAGGGGATACAGAATTTTTTGGAACATCATTAACTTCAGAGATAGCCACTTTGCTTCATGAAGATTCTTTAAAAATAGCAAAACTTGAAGGATATTCCCACCCATATGGAAAGAAAAGTGTTAGATTATTTAGGAGCAGGTATCATAATGTTAGCGTAAACCAAACAATAACTTTGCAGGATGTATCAATAGATGTAAAATATGCAGGTCATATACCGGGTGCTGTAATGTATCTTGTTACTGGAAAGAAAACTCTTTTGTTTACAGGAGATATCAACTATATTGATACGGACCTTGTATATAAATGTGATACTCCTAGAGCAGATATCCTTGTTGTTGAAGCGACATATGCAGGGAGAAATCATCCTGACAGAAAAGAAACAGAACGTTTATTTGTAGAGGAAGTTAGGAATACTATTGAAGCAGGTGGTAAGGTTGTAATACCTTCTTTTGCTGTAGGTAGAACTCAGGAAGTGCTTATTTCTTTAAACATGTTAAATGGAAAATATAATATATGGCTTGATGGGATGGGTAAAAAAATAAACCAGATTTACACTCAGTTTCGCCAATACATAAAAAATTTTTCTGACCTTAAAAAAGCAATGTTAAACATTAATGTTGTCAACAATCGCTATGACAGGGAAAGAGCTATGATGGAGGGGGATATAATAGTAACTACAAGCGGTATGTTAGATGGGGGGCCTGTAGAATATTACTTAAGCAATATCAAAGACGATCCTAAAAGTGCAGTTTATTTAACTGGATTTCAAGTTCCACATTCAAATGGTAGAAGGCTTTTTGAACAGGGGATTGTTGATTTATATGGCCTTATGGTGCAACCACACTTCAAGGTTAAAATGTTTAATTTCTCTGCGCATATAGACCATAACCATCTGGTACGCTTTATAAGGGAGGTAAATCCAGAGAAGGTTATTCTTATGCATACCGATAATCGCGAACCAATTATGCAAGAGCTTAACGGGGAATATAACTTTATTGTTCCTAAGAACGGAGAAAAAATTTTGTTGGACTTATAATATTGTTTGTTAAAAAAAATTAAATTGTAGCCTTGTATATTACTATCATGGAAAAAATTTTTGTTGCAGTAGCATGGCCCTATGCTAACGGGGATGTTCATGTAGGTCATTTTGGAGGAACTCTGCTCCCTGCGGATATTTTTGCTAGGTATAATAGACTTATTGGGAATGATGTGTTGATGGTTTCTGGATCAGATATGCATGGAACACCAATAACTATTACAGCTGAAAAGGAGCATTTGGATCCATATGATGTAGCCATGAAGTTTCATCTTAGAAACAAAGAGGCAATTGAAAAGAGTGGTATTAGTTTTGATATTTATACCAATACACATACAGAAAATCACCAGGAAATAGTAAAAAATATTTTTACTACACTATACACTAAAGGATTTGTTTATAAAAAGATTAAAAAATCACCATATTGTGAGGTTTGCCATAGATTCCTTGCTGATAGATACATTGTGGGGGAATGCCCTTATTGTCATTCCTTGGAAGCCCATGGAAATGAATGCGACCAGTGTGGCAGAACCCTAGAAGCAGAAGAACTTTTAAATCCGAGGTGCAAAATTTGTAACTCAATCCCAGTTATGAAAGAAGAAGAAGAGTTTTACTTTAAGCTTAGTGATTTTTCAGGTAAAATTAAGGATTACCTAGCAGATAAAAAATACTGGAAAGAGAATGCAATCAAATTTACTAATAATTACTTAGCAGAGGGTCTTAAGGACCGTGCTATAACGAGGGAGTTAAACTGGGGTGTAAAAGTACCTTTGGATGGTTACGAAAATAAGGTAATATATGTGTGGTTTGAGGCTGTATGTGGATATTTATCAGCCTCAATAGAATACAGTACAGAAAATAAAAAAGATGTATGGAAAAAATTTTGGTACGATCAAAAAGCAAAACATTATTACTTTATGGGCAAGGATAATATAATTTTCCATACCATATTATGGCCTTCTATTCTGATGGGATATGATAAAAACCTTGCATTGCCTTATGATATACCTTCTAATGAATATGTTAAAATGGGGGATAGTAAATTCTCTAAAAGTAAGGGTATCGAGGATAAGTACACATTAATAGATATCGTTAGCAAATATCCTGCAGATATGATTAGATATTACATGACTATCCATATGCCAGAACATCATGATACACTTTTTGATTTCGATGAAATGGTTAAACAGTACAACGAAATTGTTGTTGATTCCTATGGAAATTTGATTCATAGAATATTGTCTTTCTATTATTCTCATTTCAAGGACCAGCCTACAAGCCCTATGAACATTTTGGGCATCGGAGAAGATATTGAAGGAGCAATGGATAGTGTAGAGGTGCATATATCAAACTGCCAGTTTAAAGAAGCGCTGGAAACAATACAGCAGTTGGTTTTTAAAGGAAACAAATTGTTTAACGATTTAGCACCGTGGAACAAAATAAAAGAATCTCCTAAAGAAACAAAGGCTATTTTGGATGATTTTGTTTGGCTTGCGAAAGCTTTGCTTATTATGATGAGTCCCTTTATGCCTTTCTCCTCGGAAAAGGGTTTGAAATACATGGGTGAAAATACTTGCAGTTGCAGTTGGGATGATATTTTAGAACCACCTATTATTTCTTTCAAGAATCCACCAGTACCGCTTTTTCAAAAAATAACGATAGAAAAAGAACCTATAGGTCCGGCTTTAAGGGTGGGAAAAATCGTTGAAATAAATGAAGTTCAGGATTCTGACAAATTATATAAACTTAAAGTTTCGTTAGGTAGTGAGGAAAGAACAGTCGTTGCCGGGATTAGGAAATATTATAGTAAAGAGAACCTTATAGGCAAGAAGATTATTATTGTTTCCAACTTGGAATACAAAAAAATAAAAGGGATAAAATCAGAAGGAATGCTTTTGGCAGCATCTAACAATGATACTGTGTCCCTATTAACAGTGGATACAGCAAAGGAAGGAGATTACATTGACGGTTTTTATAGCAAATCTACAATTACCTTTGATAAATTCAAAAATTTTGAAATAGAAGTAGTTGATTTGGTGAATTCCAAAGCTATCTCAAAAAAAGGCACATATGATGTGCCCTTAAAAGAATCTATTAAAGGGATAATGCTTCATAACAATACAGATCATGTATTGCTGTTATGTAAGGGATCACCAGTTCATCCAGATAAAGAGCTTCCTGCCGGAAGTATGGTATCCTGATTTTAAAATTTAATAATAAAGTTACATTAACTTTTTATCTTATTATTTATTTACCCAAGAATATGGTATCTTTTAATTTATCTTTGATAGATAATGCTGATGATATTATAATAGAATTCATTAAATCAAATATTCAAAAAGCAGGGAAAAAAGGAGCTGTTATTGGACTTAGTGGGGGAATAGATTCTTCTGTTGTAGGAATACTTGCTAAAAAAGCTCTTGGGGAAGACCATGTTATGTATCTTCACCTCCCAGATGATAATTCTTCTAAAGAGGACCTTGAAGATGTAGAATCTATTGTAGGAGATGCTAATTTGGAAATAATAAACATTTCTACAATTGAAAGTGCTTACGAAGAGGTTTTTATGAAAAAATCATTATCTTTGTTGCCTTTAAACAATTTGAATAAAGGAAATATTAAATCGAGGATCAGAATGTCTATTCTTTACACATATGCATCAAAAATGAATTATGTGGTTCTTGGGACAGGAAACAAAAGTGAGTTGTTAACAGGATATTTTACAAAATACGGCGATGGGGGGGCAGATATGTTGCCTATTGGTGATCTTTACAAAACCCAGATATGGGAACTTGCTAAAAAGATAAATATCAAAGAGAGAATCATTAATAAAGTGCCTTCTGCTGGTTTATGGCCGGGTCAAAAAGATGAAGATGAATTGGGGATTGATTATAAACTGTTAGACAAAATATTGTACGGGATAGAACATTTATATTCCCTTTATGATATAGCTTCCAGCCTTGGTATAGATATCAGTATTGTTAACAATGTAATGGATATGGTAAAGAGGTCATGGCATAAAAGGAATTTGCCACTTATATTAAAATTAAGCGCAAGAACTGTTGGAGTTGACTGGATAGATTAACCGATATTTTTTAGTAGTTTATCGAACTCGTTTTTTACATTTTCTTTGTATTTGTCTTCACATATAACCATTATTTTGTAGGGAACGAGAGATTTCTTTGAGATCGCTTCACAGATCGGAGAAATGTTTTTCAATAAAAGCAATTGATTATCTTTTACTATTTTTATACCCTTTATTTTGTCTGATTTTAGAGAATCCATTTCCATTTCAGGGATATCAATAAAAACTTTATATGGCTTTCCTGTCCATTTTAAAGATAGTTCGTTTTCAAATTCTATTTTTTTGTTGACCTCTTTATACATCTCATTGAAAAAAGGCAAGATATTATGGCTATTTTCAAGTTCTTCAATAATAACTGCTTTTTTGTACAATTCCCTAAACCTTATCCTTTCAGCAAGTTCCTTTGAAATGCCTTCAGAACCCATTAACCATTGGATAAGTTCAGCATCATCATAAATATATATATCTTCTAAATTGTTTAACGATAAAAGCTTTAATTCTACAGCCCTTTCAAGCATTACTTCTGCTATTCTAACGGTTTTATGAAAATAAACAGATGAATACATCAGATTTCTTCCTACAGTCAGTCCTTCCGCTGCGTTGATGCCTTTTTTACCAACTACCAAATGTCCATTGAAAATTTCGAAACTTTTGATTAACCTTTCATGATCTATTGATCCTAAAGCTACACCTGTATGATAGGAATCCCTTAAGAGGTAATCTATTTGATCGATATCAGCTTCTCCATCAATGATATCGTGTAAATATTTTTTTTCTTCTTTGAGATTTTCCCCTTTTAGAATATTTACTACTTCTTTGGGTGATACGCTGTTTTTCTCCATTGTATACGGAATGTTGTTTTCACCTTTGTACAATATATCTCCAAGTATTATTTTTGAAGATATTTCTACGTGGTTTGTTTTGTAAAATTTTTTTAAGATCATATCAAAAGTATGTGAAAATGGTCCATGTCCAGCATCATGCAATAAGGACGAATATTGCAAAGTTAATGCATCGTGCTCATCAATATTGAGTTCTTGGGATACACGTGTAGATAAATGGTAAGTACCTATGGAATGTTCAAACCTTGTATGCATAGCACCGGGGAAAACAAGATAGGTAAGGCCTAGTTGTTTTACCCCTGTTAACCTTTGGAATACTTTTTCAGATATTACTGAGAGTATATGCCTGGGGATGCCTATGCTTTTATGTATGCTATCATAAATTATTTTAGATTGTTTATCATTCAACGTTTAAATTTACCCCCAATTTTTTTGCTTGATACAGATTTTTCTTTTTCTTTTCTAATTTGCTCCTCTATTTCCCTTAAAGACTCGTCTACACCTTTGTAAATATTCCATCCTTTAAAAGTTCCGTAATATCCCTTATTTACCAAGGAGAGTTTAGATTGTACATCATATACCGGGTAATTTTCATTAGAACTGAATTTATTTACGTGTATTGACAGCAATCTAGGATTGTTCTCACGCATAAATTTTGACATCCTCTTAAGGCTTTTTTCAACAATCTCATATATACCATTATAAACTTCTGATTCTACACTACCAGATATTATGACTTGTATACCAGAACCCTCTTCTTTGCTACTTTTTGCCAACATAGAAACGATATCATATTCAGATATTACAGCTACGAGTTCTTCGTTTTTATTTACAATAAAAAGTGTAGAGATATCATTTCCAACCATTTTTTGTGAAGCTTCTTTTACAGTTGAAGACTCAGATATAGTTATAGGGGAGGGAGTCATTAGGCTGCTTATTTTTATATCAAAATATTTTGGATTTGATAAGAAATCTTTTTTACCTTTGGTTTCTTGCTTCTCTTTTGCTAGTACGTTCATTATATCAGTTAAACTTATGACACCTACTAGCCTGTTCTTTTTATCTATCACTGGCAGGGATCTTTCTTCTAACTCTTTCATATAATTTATTGCATGCAAAATGTTATCATCCTCTTTAACAGCTCTAGGATTTGGTACGTAGAGCTGGCTTATTTTTATACTCGAAATATCCTCCATTGAATCTATATATTTCAACAAATCACTTCTAGATATTAGCCCTACCACCTTATTGTTATCATCAATAACAGGCAATCCTCTATAGCCAGATAATATCAGCATTTCAGCTATTTCACTATATGTATTTTTAGGATTAATTTTAGGCACATTTTCAATAAAATTTTTAACTTTACCATACAAAGGTAGATTTTTTCTTTTGAAAATTTTATCCATTGATATCATGCCTATGTAATTCTTACCTGATAATACTGGCAGTTCATGTATATTGTTTCTAGTCATTGTTGATATTGCACTAGCTAACGTTTCATCTTCATCGATCGTTATAACGTTTTTTGTCATAACATCTTTAGCATAAATCATATTTTTTTTCATTTTACTCAACCACTTTTTCTTTACTTTATACTTTGTATTTATATTTTTAGAGCATGTTTTGAATGTTTTTCTTATTTAAAAATTTTATTTAGGTTTTACTCATTACATTTTAAACATTAAATTTTAAAAAAATAATAATTTGAAACACATTAAATCCATAGCAAAGTATATATATCAGATATACTGTACGTATATACAGTAGTACGAGGAAGAGATTATGGGAATGAATAAAATAACAATAGAAGACGCAAAGAAGATTGCAGAAAAGAAGGGGCTACTACCCGGCAAGGTGAAGGGAACCGATGGAGTTCAGTTTACAAAAAAGAACTCTGAAGCGAAGGAGAGAATAGAAGTAATAAGCTGGGACGAGTTTGAAAAACTACTTAACAAGAAGAAGTTAGCAATATATGAATCCGGCGGATTCATGAAGATCATGAAAAAGTAAAACTTCTTATTTTTTTTTCTTTAGTTGCAAATTTTTTTATAATTAGAAGATTATTGATGAATTATGACCAAGCTTTTTGGTACTAACGGCATTAGGGATATTGTTAACGAAGGTTTAACTCCTAATTTCATTGCCGATATTGTTTCTGCAATTGCAAGTATATTTAAAGGAACCATTGTTGTGGGATCAGATGCACGTTTAAGCTCAACCTCAATAAAGAGTATTGTTATGGGAACACTTGCAATGAATGGTATTGATGTCATAGATTTGGGCTATGCCCCTACTCCTGCAATACAGTTGTATGTGAAAAATCATTCAGAAATAGATGGGGGAGTTATTATAACAGCTTCGCATAATCCACCAGAATTCAACGGAATAAAATGCCTATCTTCAGATGGTTCAGAGATAGACAAAATTTTGGAAGATAAAATCGAAGAGATTTATTTTAATAAGCAATACGCGCACAGAACCTGGAATGATATTGGTAGGATAACTAAAACAGAGGTAGCGTTGAATGAGTATGTTGATAATGTAATTGCGCATTTACCGTATAGAAAAAAAATAAAAACCCTTAAAGTGGTTATTGACGGAGCAAATAGTGTTGGTTCTTTAACCTCTCCATTCATTGTTGAAAAGATGGGGCATATACCAATAACCATAAATGGTAACTTGCATGGCACATTTCCTTCTAGACATCCTGAACCTGTCAAAGAGAATCTTCAGTTTTTGATTGATGCTGTGAAGGTACTCAATGCAGATGTTGGCATTGCACACGATGGAGATGCAGATAGGTGTGTTTTTATAGACAATAAAGGGAATTTTATTCCAGGGGAATATTCATTGGCCATTATAGCTAGGGATATTGTAAGAAGGAATGGAAAGGGCCTTGTGGTTACGCCTATTTCGACTTCTTCAATTGTAGAGAAAGCGATAAAGGAATACAATGGTGTAGTAAAATACACTAAAGTAGGAGCACCACCTGTAATATCAACAATGAAAGAATCCAATGCCGTTTTTGGGGGGGAGGAAAATGGGGGACTCATTTTCCCCTTCCACCTTTATGCACGTGATGGGGGCATGTCTTTAGCATATATGCTTTCTATACTTGAGTCCTCAGATATATCATTGAATGGTCTTTTTTCATCTATGCCTAAACTGGGGTTTGTTAAAAAAAAGGTTTATTGCCCTGACGATAAAAAAATGGAAATATTGAAAAGTATTGAATCTTCTATTGAAAATACCAGATATGAAAAGATAGATGGCATTAAAATATATTATGATTATGGGTGGGTACTGATTCGTCCTTCTGGGACTGAATCAATAATACGTATTTATGCTGAAGCAGAAACAGAGGAAAAAGCAAAAAATATTGCAGATAATTACATAAATAAAATAAATGAAATAATAAAAATGTGAGCCTATGCAACAGAGAAAAATAATAAAAAATGAACAATATTTGAATTTTTCAATGTTGCCAGAATTTTTTACAGTCAGGAAAAGGGATTATGAAATTATTCTTGAAAACTTTAAGCAAAGCATATCTTCCAATAGCAATTATTTTTTTTATGTATTGGGACCAACTGGTACAGGAAAAACAATGATAGGAAAGAATATAATAAATGACCTCAGGAATCAATATAAAAACATATATTTTTTGTATATCAACTGTTATAATAAATCATCTTACAAGGTAGCTGAAGAAATTTATATATCAATAATGAGGGATGTTGTCAAAGATCAAAAATTTCAGAGTAATGAGGTCATGGTTCTTGGGATACCTATTGAAGATTACTTAAAATCCTCTTTTACTATATTGCAAAAATATGGGTATAACCTTTTTTTGGTATTGGATGATGTAAACAATGTTTTTATAGAGTATGACAAGTATGTATATTATGCGTTGTCAAGGATAGATGAAGTACTAAACGAAAAAGATTTGACAAATTTGCCACGTTCATGGGTTTTAACAATCTCTCAAAACAAGAATTTAATACAATATTTTCAAGAAAATGTTAAAGCTACTGCCCAAGCAATTCCATCCCATATATTATCTTTTAAAAATTACGAATTAAGTGAACTTGTAACCATTGTCAAGGAACGTTCAGATATGTCCCTTTATGAAAATGCAATATCTTTAGAACAATGTGAAAGAATTGCAAAAATATGTTTTTCTACAAACAGCAATTTAAATGCAAGATTCGCCATACAGATACTTACAGACGCAGCTAATATGGCTGAAAGATTGGGAAGAGAAAGGATATTAAATGCTGACATTGATGTAGTAACCCAGAACAATGAAAATGGTTTTGTTTATGATAAAGTGGACAGAAATAACTTGAATGACCTTGGGCTGCCACATATGATGATATTGTATGCAACTTATCGATTGCTGAATTTTGCCAAAGGGGATGTGAATACTTCGCAAGTTCAGAAAGAATATGATAATCTTGTAGAAGAATATTCAAAGAAATATAACAATAATATATTGCTAAAAGACCATTTAAATATTAGTTACCCTACTTTTCTGAAGTATATCAAAATTTTGGAATCATATAATCTGATATTTCTACAGATCAAGCATGGAGGAAAAGGGGGATCAAGTACAGAAATAAGTAGCCCTACAGAAATAACAGAAGAGTACATAAAAGAATTAAAAAAAATTTTAGACCAAAAAATTTCTGCTTTTTCTAGTTAAGTTCATGAAAAATAAAACTTAAAGTTTTTGTAGTGTTTAAAGTATTAATTGGTGTGGTTTATTATGATAGTAGGGGTGATGTCCCTTCAGGGGGATGTATCAGAGCATTATAATTCCATGGTTAAAGCCTTTGAACAATACAAAATTAATGGTACAGTTGTTAATATAACTAAAGCTGCCGATTTAGATGGCCATTTTGATGGGATTATTATACCAGGAGGAGAAAGTACAGTTATACGTGGGTCAATGATAAGAAATAATATGTTTGCAAAACTTAGAGATATGTACGACCATGGAACGTTATTTTTTGGTACGTGTGCCGGTGCAATTCTTCTCTCTAAACACATACTCAACTATAATATGGATACCCTTGGTTTTATTGATGCATATATCAACAGAAATGGATATGGAAGGCAGAAAGATTCGTTTGAAATTGACCTTGAAATAAATGGTTTTGATAAACCATTTCATGCTATATTTATTAGGGCACCTATCATAGAAAAAGTTTCGAAAAATGTAAAAGTTTTATCCTCTTTTGAAGATAAACCAGTACTAGCAAAATCAGATAAAGTCCTTATATCAACTTTCCATCCCGAACTCACTTCAGATTACAGGATACACAAAATTTTTATAGATATGATAAAACATTAATCCTTTTTTAAAACCCTCCTGCTTTTATATCAAAAAAATAAAAGGAGGGAGAGTTAATCAACGTGAGTATCTAATTAATATATGTATATGTAATAAGGTATATAATATTTGCTTTTGCAAGGAATGAACTATGGTCTTATATGAAGTATTGAAATCCTTTAATGGAAAAGATCTTATTGCGGGTATTGATGAGGCTGGAAGGGGTCCTGTTATAGGACCCATGGTTGTTGCCATTGTTGGAACGGATAACGAGATTAAAACTAATGAATCTTTTTATTTGTATGGTATTAAAGATTCCAAATTGTTGTCACCAGTTAAGCGATCATTGTTGTATGAAAAGATTTTGGAAGAACCCCTTTACATTGGTATAGGAATGCTTTCTCCAAGAGATATTGATAACGGGATGGGAATAATGAGCTTGAATGATTTGGAGCTTGTTACAATGGCTCAGCTAATAAAAGGGAATAATTTCAAAAAAGTTTATGTTGATTCTTGCGATGTCAACGAAGAGAGATTTAAAATTAATTTGCTGAAAAAAATTGGTAGTGACATTGAAATCATTTCAAAGCATAAAGCAGACCAAATATATCCACTTGTTAGTGCAGCTTCAATTATAGCAAAGGTAAAGAGGGATTGTGCAATAAACGAGATTAAAAAAGTAACCAAAATAGATTTTGGTTCTGGCTATCCTTCTGATCCTAAAACAATCAAAGCTATAAATAACAATTTTGATATATTATTACCATATATAAGAAAAAAATGGAAAACTGTTAATAGAAAGGTGGTGAAAAATATTGATGAATTCTGAATTTGAAGTTAATCTCAACAATATGGTTGATAAGTTTAACCAAAAAATAAAAAAGAATAAGGAACTGGAAAAAGAAGTTGGAAATTTATCTAAAAAAATCGTAGTGAAAACGGAAAAACAGAATTATTTTACTACACTTGAGAAAGGTTCAATGGAACCTTTTAAAGTTGGAATATTAGATAATCCAGATATTTCCATTACTGCAGATGAAAACACTTTTTTGGCATTGTTCGCAAAAGAAATGGGCCCAATGAAAGCACTTTTAACAAAGAAACTACAGATCAATGCTAGCCTTGAAGACATAATATTAATTAAAAAATTGTTATAGTGTTAGGGTTTTAGTAAAACTCCTAAGCGTTACTATAAAGGGTTTGGCCAGCTTGTTTATACATGAATAGATATGTGTCTCCGGAGTTATACAAATAGGTAAAGTTAGTGTTGTTCATGAAGGTTTGGTATTTCCATGGGACAATACCTACGTGATGATCAGATACAAATATCAAAGAAACTTGGAATATATTAAGCATCTTTATTGTCTCATTGTTTATCACATTGTTGCACAACAAATCCACTAATATAGAATAATCTTCATTGTACTTAACAGCAAAGGGAGGATAGATAACAATATAATGATCTATGGAGGGTATAAAAGCCCCACCACTTCCTGGCTCTATAAGTATTTTAGTATTTTCAGGGTATTTACCTTTCATCCATTCCATAACTTGTATGTCATGGTTGGTTGTAGTGGAATAGAGTAAATAATCATGGTACAATATTGAGCTTTCATAGTTTACAGAATAAGCAACGGGTACAATTACCAACAGAAGCATTACAAGAATTGCAATTAATTTTCTTTTCTTGGTTTTATAAATAAATTCAAAGAGATATACCATCCCTATACCTGAAAATATAGATATTAACATATAGAAAACGAATATAACTTCAGTTGGATTGATTATTGATCCTAATATAGGTACGTTGAATGAATAATAACTTATAGTAATCAATATCCCAACAACAATGCCTGTTAGTGAATAGTAGTATAGTATCGGGGTTTTTTTAAATTTTTTTGATTTTAATATATATGCTACACCTACTAGTAACAAAAGTAAAAATTCTAAATTAACTATAGGATAAGGTGTATTATACAATAAATTGAAAATGTTTATGTACGACAGAGTTTTGCTAATGCTTTGATATTGTGGTTGGTAAGCATTGCCATAGGGGGAGGGGGAAAATACGAGTAGAATAGATGGCAATATAGGCAACAGCGAAGTTGCCATTAATAAGATTTTATTTGTTTCTATTTTTCTTTCATTGAAGAATTTAGCAACTATAGCCACGATAAAAATGGAAGGGATAGTAACTATCCCAAAAATAGGGTTTATTGCCATGTCAAATCCAAATAGCAAAAGCAACAATAATTCCTGCCTGATATTTACTTTAAATAAATCACCAGAGAAAGATAGCATTAATATTCCCAATGGCAGTGAAAAAATGAAATCATTGCTACCAGTAACCAGGTATTGAGGCCATCCACATAAAAAAGCAGAAACTATAGCCATCATAATACCCATACGGTTGTTTTTTATTTTTGTTCCTAATACGTAAAAAGATAGTATGAGCATACCTTCAAAAAAGGGTGTAAGCAATAATGGTGCCTGTATTACTGACAAAGAAGTGTAAAATGAATAAAGTATCAGTATTGTCATCATTCCGTTTGGAAAAGGGGATATACCTGGAAAAAAAGGATTGGTGCCTATCAAAGCGGAATGGTTATACAATATTACCTCAGCCAAAAGGGAATAATATCCCGTGTCCATTGTGTTACCGGTTATAAAATGGGAAACATTATCTGCGTTTATTAAATAAATATATATGGCAAGTATTATAACTATTATATCATATAAGTAATATTTCCAACCCAATTTATTTAGATTTATAAATTTTTTCTTATTAATATTGTGTATTATCAAAAGATAGATACTATACATAGATAGAACAATAGTAATAGAGTAAAACACATAGGAATAAACAACAGGGATTGGAAAATAGGATATGATATAGAAGATAAACCAACCAGTATACGTGGAAAGTATTATTGTCGCATATTTACTTATGGTTAATTCTTTTTTCAACCCCATATTAACAAGTGGATATCCCGTTAAAAAGGATATTACCAAAAAAATTGAATCGTACCAGACTTGGTAATAAACGGGAACGGATGAAATCATACGTTTTAACATCCATTTAAGACTATTTAATTTTTATACCATTTTATAATGATTTAACAGAGAAATGTTTAGAAGTATATCCATTTCCCTTCATTTTGTTAAATGAATCATTACTCCTTATACTTAAATATGTATCTGAAGCAAAATAACTACTTGACATGAAAACATGCATTAAGCATATTCATTACCATCTTGCATTTACCTTTTTTCATATGCCTCTATGGAATATTTTCCACTGAAATTCAATGCATATTCATTAATAATATCCATACGGCTCTTCAGGTATGGAGGAAGTTTATACTTTGTAGATAATTCTTTGATCATATCAACATATTTTGTCACCATATTTATGTTGATGTTTGGGATTATTTCTCCATTGCATATTGAACCGTTTACAATGTTCCTGCATTTACCGGACAATGGGATTCGACGGTATTTTGTATTGCATGATTTACACCTAAACTCTTGTCTATAAAATGAATATAAATTGGCAATGAAGTCTTTTATTAAATGATGTTCAATCATTAAGCTTACTGCATTATCAACATCGACAGACCTTAGTTTAGCCATTAGGGAGATAGATTTATAGGCTTTTTCAAAAAGGGTACTGTCACTCTTATATGCTGATGTATGTGGACCTATGGAAATATTGCTTACATCATGCGTAAATCCTAAATTGTTATACTTGAAATTTGTTTTCAATCTTTTTGAAACGTTATCTATTAAAGGTTCTACTTCTTTGGGACTAGCACCTCTATCAGCAGCCATATAAAGTTCTAGAGGATATATTGGCATCAGGTCTAGGTTTTCGACTTCCTTATCTACTTCACTTGGATCAAGTCTATATGTAAGTACTAGAGGAGCATCCATAAACCCACCATTGGAGGATGGCAAATAATCTCTAGAAAAATTCAAAAAAGCATCCAAAAGGAGCATTATTCCATCCTCATCTCCATCACAATTTCTTCTTTTTGCACTATGAAAATACGGATGGGCATAGCATGAATCTATAGAAGAATACCCTATTATTCTTCCTACTACACCTCCAGAGGTATGCGGTGCAAGCCCTATCACCAACGCGCCTATAAGATCTTCTTTGACCTGTGCATTATATACTGCATTCACATTATAAATTTTTTTTAGCTCCTCATCAAGGAACTGCGAAACTTTGACCAGATAGTCACCTGCACTTATTGGAAGTATTACGTCATGTGGGAACAATTCAATAAGGCTATCTTCATTTATAGGATTGCCATGGATATCTTTTTCATAACCTAGTATCTTTAATTTCTGTATACTTGTACCTATTTCTCTAGGTTTAAAATGGGTTAAAGGAAGATTGATCATGTCATATCTTATTGTACCGTCTTTAAAAACATAAGTTTGGTATTTTGCTCTTAGTATTCCCTTTTCTATGTTTTCAGGAACTGCGTTTCCAGAAATCAATCCACTAACCAATTTTATATCAATAGCAGTGGAGGAAATATTTAGTTTGTTTTTGGCATTCCTTATTATATTGGAAATATTGATTGAATAGGTCTTTTTTTCTTTTGTTGAAATTGTATGTACATGGCATGTTGAGCACATATGCTCATACGTTTCTTCATGACATTTGGGGCATATCCGTTTGTTTAGTTCAACCTCTACCTCTTTATGTTCAACTTTTTTTGTTTCTCCTGGAAAAATACAAGTTACTTTTTTCATGTCCCTTGAATCAGCTTTTTCTGGCCTACCCATCCTAGTTCCAATTCTTGTAGGACCTTTGGGCATTATCTTTATTCCTGATAGATAAGATACATACTCTACTGGATTTTTGTAATCATCGTTTAAGCTTTTCTCCCTTATTATTGAACCTTTATCTATTATTAATCCTAATGGATACAGCAATGCCTTACCATAATCATACGTAAATTCAATTTTATTGTCAATTACTGTGTAAGGAATACATAAAGTTTGTAAAATATTGAATATTGTTTCTTCACCGTTCAACCATATTTTTTCATTTTCAATATAAGCATTTTTTTCACACCATTTTGATAACATGGATATTTCTTTTGTGGATAAATCATGCCAGAACAGATTAAATGTAGGATGAAGTGGAACATTATACTTTTTGGATAATTCATATGCTTCATCAAAATTGTTTGTGAACAATGCCAATTCCAGATCATTTTTTGTTGCATTAGTTATGGATAATTCTAGTAGATACCTTTCTATTGTATACGCCCCAGGGGATAATGGATAGTTATTTTCTAAAAACTCTCCGAAGGATATTAGAATTTCTCCTAGGTTGAGTGTTTTTTTTATTTTTCCTTTGATAGGAATATATTCTTCTTCTTTGGTTATTCTTTTTACAGAACCATCGTTAAGCAATATAGTTGGGCCTTCAATTGAATCACATGAAACAATTGCACCTGCTTTCCCAGGTTTTTCTATTTTTATTTGAGTTCCTGAAACAATAAAAGATTCTAATATGTACATTGTCGCAGGATTTATTCCAACCGCTGCTATTCCTGTATTTCTGCATCTTCCGTATCTTAGTACAAACCCCCCGGGTCTATTGGGATAAGATATTATAGGTCTGCCTGCTATGATACCTTCTTTGAGATACTTCATTGCTTTTTTAGAAGCAGATTCGTCATCTTTTTTATTAGAAAAATATTCTAGAAAATCCCACCCTTGTAAATTCAATTTTTTGACGTATTTCATAATTTTAGAAGCTTTCAGGCACAACCCTTCTGCTATAACTAGGCATGCACCGCCTCTAACACCGTTGGTTTTTACTCTTTTTAGGTCTCTATATCCAGTAACTTCTACTTCTTCTGTTTTAGTTCCATCTATGCAGACAGGTATGTTCTTTATAATATTTTCAATTTCTTCTGGCGTTGGGAAATATTGCAGATGTCTTCCAGGTATTTGCCTGTATAAAGGTATTTCTTCTTTATATCTTTCTATTTCTTCATTGGTTGCTTTATATTTGCCAATGTTTAAATGCTGTCTAAGAATATCTGCAATTAATATTGTTAATGCCTGACCGGTACCACCTGCAGCCCTTATAGGGCCAGCATAATATACAGATAAATGATTTGTACCATCTGGGTTTGTAACAATTTCAACATGGGAGATACCATCAATAGGGGCTATTAAAATACCTTCTGTTAATATTGCAAGAGATACACGTAGTGCTTTTTCTATCAATTTTTCTTTATCTCCTTCAAACGATTTCACAATTTCGATAGCCACTTCAATTGCAGTCTCTTCACGGTTCTTTGTTTTCAGGGATCTATCAATGATTTTGCTTACACCTTCTACATCATAATCTATTAATAATTTTTCTACCCTCTCTGCTAGATTAGAAGCCAGATGTATCTCTACATTTTCTTCAGGATCCAATCCAAGCTTTCTTAATTTTTTGGCTAATTCGTAATCAGAAAAAGTTTGTTTTTTAATAGTTTCAAAATATTCGTCTATGTTCATTTAAATTACCAAAACCATAACACATTAATCAATGAAATATAGATAAAAGTTTCTAATTTTTTATTTTGATACCCTTTTCTATAACTTAAACGTACGCTAAGATGCTATATAATTATTGAGTTTTTCAAAAAAAGTTACAAAAATTTAAAATAAGTCCAATACATAAGTGAGTTATGAATCTTACACCTTTTATAGTATTATCATTCATCGCTTCCTTCAAAGCAATTTTAATTGAGGGCAGTGAAGTTACCATAATAGCATTAACTACCTTCCAGAAAGTTGGTAAGAAGAACGTTGTTGCAGGAGTATCTTTGGGCGTTCTTGTAACTGCTGCACTTTTTGTGTTTCTTTCAAAAATTTTTTCTTTGTTTCCACAGGATTACGTTTCTATATTAGCCGGTGTAATTTTGCTTTATTTCTCTTATCGTTTTGGTAGAGGGTTTTATAGGTACTACTTCAAGGGAGGGAATTTTGAGAAAAAAATGGAAAAAGAAGAGAAAGAGATAATTGAAAAAAGCATTTCAGATCAGTTAAAGGGTGTTAGCATAACACCTATTTTTTTGGCAACACTTGTTGAGGGAACTGAAGCTACTTTGATTATAGCCGCTTCAGGTGTATATTCACCCACTTATGCAATTTTCGGTGCTCTTCTAGGAATTGCGATATTGCTTATAATTGCTATGGCATCATACAAGTACCTTATAAAAATGCCTAGATGGATGCTTGATTTGATCGCTTTTGGGGTATTATTGATTTTTGGGGTTATTTTTATTACTTCTGGAATTTTAGGGATTTACGGGATAGGAGGTATGTGAACAATTAATTTTTTATACTTTTTTTAATCATATAAAATAATATATAAGGATGGAATCAATAACAGTTATGATATCTATTTAGATTTATTGGTGAATGTATATGTTTGGAAAAGGATTTGGAGCTCAGCAACATTGGGGATATCCTTATGGACCAGAGATAATATTCCGCAGGCATGGCGGTTTAAAATATTATATCCTTTGGCTTTTGTCTCAAAAACCAATGAAAGGAAGCGAAATTATGGATGAAATAGAAAAGCAGTCGTATGGCACGTGGAAGCCCAGTCCTGGTTCTATATACCCACGCCTAGATATGTTGGTAGAAGAAGGGCTCATTGTTAAAAATGAAGATAACAAATATAGCATTACAAAAAAAGGTAAGGAATATATAGGATTATCTGATTACACCAACGCTATAGGAAACATAGAGAGTTCAATTAATGAAATTTCTGGATTAATCGATTATTTAGAGGACCATAAAGATGAACTGCAACCTTACAAAGATAAATTAAATAAAATAAAGGAAAAATTGAATAAGTTGTTAAGTTAAAATTTTAGCTTCCCCATGGAGTGGATTGTTCCTTTTTATCCCCTTTCTTTTTGTCATCTTCTTTTGGTTTTGTTTCTTCTTTTTTCTCTTTTTCGTTTGGTTTATTAGAACTGTTAACTTCTGCTTTATTTTTGTCACTTTCTTGTTTTTTGATGTCTTTGTTTAAACTCCATGCTTCTTTTTCACTTACCTTTTGTTTGATGTCTGCTATTTCCGGATTATACTCCTTACCAATTTCAGATGATATTGATGTATGTTCTATTGCATTTGTATTGCTTGGCAGTTTATCTTTTGTTTCTTGACTGGGTTCTGTTATAATGTTTGAGATTCCTTTTTCATTTTTACCGTTTGTTTTTCTGCGCTTTAATGTTAATATTGTAAATAAAATTGCCAATAATATAGCTACAAGTATAGCAGCCATTGCAATTACATAAAACGAAGTTAAAACGTATACCGGTACTGTATTGGATACAGCTGAACTTTTTGGATTGACTGATAGGGATCCTCCTTGGAAAGTTTTGTTTTGGCCTGTGCTATCGTGCACCATAAAGCTGTATACATATACCTTGTTGGTCAAGTTGGTAGTGTATGCAAATGTGTAAACACCTCCACTTGCTCCAGATATCAACGTCATTTTTTCAGGCATACCATTGAGTATTATGTATGCATTTGTTACATTAATCTGGGGAGTATCCGTTACCAAAAGCATAAACGTATACTCACCAGTGCTATTTGAGTATGTTACGCTGGATGAAATCATTGATATGTTGCTACTTGGGCTTACTACAATAGCAAAAGTTTGAGTATAAGATTCACCATTGGATGCTGTGACTGTTATTGATACATAATTTATTCCAACCTGGTTTTCCGTTGGAACCCATGTTACCATGCCAGTTGATGGATTTATTTTCATGTTGTATGGTGCCATTGTTAGCATATAAGCCAAGGGACCGTTAGATGGATTTATAGTTGTTGGAGTATATACGTATAGAGAACCAGCCAAGGCTTTGGTATTTGGTTGAGATGTGATCATTGGCAGTATATTGTTATTGACCACCTGAACAGAAACGTTTTGAGATGCCATCTGCCCATATTTGTTTATAGCTATTATTGTATAATCATAAATGCCAGTATTAACTTTGCTTGTATTCCATATTACTTGACCCGTGTTTGAACCAGTTTTAATTACATACATTCCTGGTAAAGCACTGATAAGGTAATAGCTGAGAGCATCACCATATTGTACATCAAAATCACTGACAGTAAAGTTATAGGTGTATATTGATCCCTGGACAATTGTTGCTGGATAGGAGGGATATTCAAACGACGGTGCATACTTCATTATGATAGATATTACTCCGTTGCCTGCATATACCACTATGTTTCTAGAAACTATGCCATCATTTACATTAATTGTTGATTGTACTGCAACATTTCCAGTTGATGTAATTATGTAATCGGTTAATAGAGTTCTTATTCCAGAGGATGTAGAAACCATTTTAGAGTTTATATTATAACTAGTTATCGTTACATTGACTCCCGGATAAGCCATACCATTTGATGTAATAATATTAATTAGCTGGTAGGATTCTACAATCACTTTGCTTGTATCATTTACAAAACTCAATGAATTGGTATTGTTTATGGAAACCAATATACTCTTCATAGAAATATCAGAGAATATGAATGATGAAATTGTTGAGTTGGAAACTTCACCTATTGTGGAGAATCCGTTAATAAAGGCATTCGTGGATATTGATGCATAATTTACATTAATAATTGAATTTTTAGAGTAAATACCTATAGACGATGAAGTTTCGGTTAAGTAGTTGGCATATAATATAGACCTGTATAAAGATATACCTTCAATATTGCTGCTAATGTAAGACTCATTAATATACAAAAGGCTATTCATGGACCATATACCAGTATTTCCATTGCGTATAAACACACCTTGGCTATACGTCCTTGAATTGTTAACAGCAATATCAATGGAATTTCCATATATGTTATCTGAGATTAAAGAAACAACAGAATTGTTTTCATTGAGTGTTATATAGTTGCTTGTTAATGTAGAATAACTTATAATTGCTGTTGTTTTCAGTATGTTAAGCTCAGATACATCACCTACGTTGGAAAGTGTTATGCTTATTTTCGAATAAACGTTGAAATAAAATGGATATGCTGAATTTATATTTACATTATATAATATTGTGTTATTTGCGTTTGGAAGAATTGTTATTCCGAATTCATTGCTAAATGATTGTTCAAATATCATATTTGATACATTACTAATTCTAAGTACTGCGTTTTTAAAGGCAGTTATGTTACCCATCATGTAGTTATAGTATATATTGTTCATGGTTCCATAAGATATAACCTTCCAGGATATCATAGAATCCATTGGATAAAATCCATAATACTCATTCTCAAATATGCCGTTTACAACAGTTATTTTTGATCCCTGGTAAGCGGATATTGCAAAAGATTTGAAAATACCTGGCATTATACCTATAAAAGAGGAATTAGATATTTCTCCAAATGAATTGGATACGACAACACCTTTTGTAGTGTTATATATTAATGAATTATATACATTAAAAGCATCGTTAAACAACATGATACCTACTGTGCTGTTAGATAATAGTATTTGGCTAATAACCGTACTATCATTTCCACCTACAATAGAATACTGGTTATAATTAAAAATTGATTTTTTAATTGAAAGGAATACCATATTGCTGTATATACCATAGTTTATATTGCCAGTAAAGAAAGAATTTATGATATATAATATAGAGGATATAGCATACATTCCAACAGTATTGTTGTTAAATATGGAGGAACTTATAGAGGCATTATAATTTGATATGTATAATGCATCACCTGATGATGATATATTTATATATGTTCCATTCAAATAGCTCAATTTCGTTGAACTCATATATGAACCATAACTAGTTGCATTACTGATGTTGATATTGTACATCCTGTTGATGTAAGCGTGTGTTGCCTGGATATCTAACCCATATTGAACATAGTTCAAATGTAAACCAGATATGCCTTGTATTGTCAATGTTGTAGAGGTTATACTTATACCATAAGCCATAACGTTCATGTTGATATTTTGTATGTCATATATATTTGCATTTTTAACATTTATAAAGATTCCACTGTATAAACTATTAAAATCATTTGCCATTATTGTTGATATATTTGCATATGTGCCCATGATATATATTCCATAGCCCGATGTTGGTGCATTATAGGAAAAGGCATTGTTGCTTATTGTTGTTATGGTTATGTCTACACTTTGTATGTATAGTCCATTCGATAGGTTTCTAAAATTATTTCCGTTTATTGTAGTTATATTTGCATAACTTCCGCTCATGTATATGCCATAAGTATTTAGAGATGTTTTTGTATTGTAATAAAACGTATTGCCACTTATTGTAGGGATGTATATATATATTGAATATATATTTATGCCATATGGACAATAAAAATCATTGGAATTAATTGAAGATATTATAACGTTTTGGCTATTTGTTGAATAATATCCTGAAAAATACGCCCCTGATACATTGGTGAAACCATTTCCACTTATTGTATTTATGGTTAAGTTGGAAGAGAAGATAGTAATTCCATAGTTTAAGCTTGAATTAAATGAACTGAATTTATTGCTGTTAATGTTTTTTATTGCAGTATTATTTTTAACGGATAAATATATTTCAGAATTAATGGAGTTGCTGACCTGTATTGGATTGCTTAACGGATAATAGAAATTATTATTGCTTATATTGCCCATAGTTAAATTTGAGGATACTATAGCCATTTCATAATTGTATGCAAACCATTGTGACCACTTTATATTAGATGTTGATAGAGAGAATGTATTGTAGTTAACATTTCCTGCAGTAATGTTGTTTGTTGCATATAAAAGTAATTCAAGTGTTACATATGTATAATTATAGGCATATGAAGTATATATTGAGAGATTTGTTACAAAACGGTTATGTTGAATAGTTCCAATAGATAAATTACCTACCTTTGAGGCTATATTGGGATTAACTGAATTAACATAGGTTTCATAGAAGTAAAAATAGTACGTATTTCCTAAAGAAATGTTTGAAATCATTGTTATGTTGTTACCCCACATCTGGGATATTGAAATATTATTTATTGCATTAAAGTAGAAAGAACTGTAGAAATAACCAGAATAATAATAGGAGTTAGCATAGACCGTCTTGTAAAAAATTATTGTGTTGTTGGAGAAATTGCCTATGATTGCATTGGTAGTTGATAGGTATGAAATATCCATAGATGATGAGTTTTTTACATAGTTATTGGAGAAGGAGTATAAATGAACCCATTTTGAGTTAATGTTCAATATTTCTATGCTGGTGCTGTTGATATTATAAGACTTTTGTGGAAAGAATTTATTATAATTCATATTTTTTAGGGTTATGTTGTTGACCAGCATATCAAATGCTTCGTTTAATATTGGTGTGTACACATCATTTTTTGATATAGAAGACACATTACCAAACATTAAAGATGTATACAACAACATATTTATGGTTGTGTTTCCGTAAAATTTATTGTAATTAAGAGTGGTAAAACCAAACGATGAGTTTTTGGAACCTTTAATCCATATGAAATTATTTATTATATTTGAAAATACAGTATTATAAACTACAGAATAAATGCTGCTTACTCCATAGTAATTGCCACTGTTAAAGCTAATTGCCATTGTTGTAGATTTTGCATATATGCTGTTATATGAGAAATTACCAAGTGACATATTTCCTAAAACACTGATAACGTTAGATATTAGAGATGAGTTTATTGTATTGTATGTAAAATTGGTAATACTGGCATTTCCTCTTATTTCAATCAATCCATATGTATTTGGGGATTTGAATTTGTTGAAGCTCATTTTACCTAAATAAAACCTGTTGAACCCGTTTGAAAAATTCAATCCGTTTATAAGGCTTAATGAAGTCAATGTATTATATATCACATTGTTTATTTTTACATTTGAATTTGCAGTGTTAACATTTATAATAGATTCGTAAGTGAAATTGGTTAGGGTATTATCATTTATTTGAACTACATTAAGAGCATTTGTTTTTGATGTTGCGGATATGTTAATTATTTGATAATATGAACTGTTAAAATCGTATGCATAAAAATTATTTTTGTATATTGAATTGATAGAAACGTTTGAGTTTGCATATCCATTGTTGTTAGCAAACAACAAATTGCTTTGTATATATGTGTATTTGGAACCAACTTTTGTGCTTACATTATTATAATAAATTTTATTCGCAGATACATTGTTTATTTTGATGTAAGGGGAATATATTTTGGTAACATTGTTAAACGTATACATTTTATTTGAGGTTGAAGAACCAGTGCCACTTACATTGTAGTACTCAATGTTACCTATCATGTTGCTTATATTTGTATAGGTTTGTTTTCCTTTTAACCCATACATAGATATTAGGTGGATACTTGCGGTATTAACGGATCCTTTTAAATTGTATTTTATAATGTTGTTAGATAAAGAAGAGATATTAGCACCTTTGAAATAAGAGGCATTAATAAACCCTAGTTGCATTGTTGAAACATTATGTACATACAGGTTTACTTTGTTTGAATTTAAATTCATTGCAAAATAAGTGCTATTGAAATATACGTACGAACTTGTTGGTGTGTAGTTATATGTATTATAGTACATATTAATAGTATTGCCAATCATGTTTGTTATGTTTAAATTTTTTGATTTTAATATTATAGGGGATACAGAATACATTGCGTTGCCATAATGTATAGTGTAATTAAACATGTTATTTGCTATCGATGTATAGTATGTAGAGGTTGTATTTATGTTTAATAAAGAGGGGACGATATTTACCCATTTTTGTGTGAAATTATAATAGAAGGATTCATTCCCGATATAGATAAAATGAGAAGATGTTATGTTTAAATACAGTATAGAGGATGTTATGTTCATGCCATATGTGTTGTTATTGAATGTCAAATGAGACAACACTACATAACTGTTCGGAGCATTTTTAGGGGTATTATTTAGGAAAACTCCTACGTATGAATCGTTAAATACATCGTTGTAAAACACAGGAGTTGATGCATTGGCAAATACATCATAATAGCCATTTCTGAATGTTGTATTGGTTATGTCGGTGTTGGAACTCTGGGTAAATATACCATATGTCTGTGTTGATGTACTTGGATAACCTATATTCTGTACTATGGTATTATTTTCTATCGTTAAATTTGATGTTGAACTGACAGAGATGTTATAATAATTTATGTATTTTATTTTACCAAGTGGCCCATTAGTTGTTTTGTTATTTGTAACTATACTGTTGATGTTGTGTACAGTAGATGTTTTGTAGGAGAAGTTGGTTATTGTTAAAGACCCCCCTGTTAAAGAGATATATCCTTCTATAACGTTGGACGTTCCTACGATAGTACCATTTATTTCTAGTGTAATACCTTTGAAGGTTATACTTATTCCAGAAGGGATAATGTAGTGCGTTCCTATAATTACGGTTCCATTTTCATATATTGCTGATGAACTGGCTTGAGTAGCAGTTATTTCATAGATTGCCCCATTCAAATTATCTGGAGTAGGGGGAGCTAGAGGTCTTGGTTTATTATTTGCTGGTAATACACTATTTGCATAAGTATGTATATTAGGATTGGGAAATAGGAAATGTTTAGGAGGGGTTGGAGGAACTGGCTGTTTTATAGATGGAGGTGATGGCAAGGATATTGGAGGCATTATGGGATTTGATGTATTCCCAGATGTTTTGTTACTGTATGAATATTTATGGTATTGTGCACTTGTATTTGATTTATTTGCTGTTCCACTATTGGGGATATAAAAGAATACTGTGCTTACCATCATAAATACAATTGCCCAAATCAAAATTTTTTCATAAATAGAGTTACCCATATAGATCTCCCTTTGTTTGGTTTGCATTACATAATCTATCAATATAAATATTTTGATATTAGCTTTGATAATACTATTGTAAAAAAAAAAGACCATTGATTTTATCTTTTTTTATTTCTTTAATTTACGATATAATGTAAAAATATATAAGAGGGCATATAACATCAAAAGTTTTTTTAATTTAAACGGTAA
>JBMFVL010000010.1:0-34105 GCA_049966015.1 Thermoplasmata archaeon
TTGCGGTTCAATGAAACTCCACTCGGTGGAGGGGAGACCAGCAACAAGTCCCTTCCGTCAGGGAGGGGTAGTTGACTAAATCCTATGTTTTTGTAAAATATTTTTCTTCGATAATTGCAACCTTAAAAAGTTATATATAGCAATACAAAGTTGTGTAATTTGGGAGTTTGGTTGTAATATATTGTTGATTAACTAGGAGGTGTGTTTAGTTAATGTTTAATTTTATCAAGGATGCTGAAAAAGGATTTTTAAAAGAGATGGAAGGAAAGATTGAGGAGGGTTTAAAACAAATTTCTTTGAAAAACAATGAAAAAGCGGTTCTTTCTTTTATAATTGCATTGAAAATTTTTGAAAAGAACGTTGAAGAACCTAAAAAATACAAAAATGAATTTGGGAAGGCACTTGTTTTAATAGGACATAATTTATTTAGGTTGAATGAAGTGGCCAGGGCTTTGGATGCTATTAACTATGCATTGAAAATAGACCCTAAGAACCAGGAAGCATGGTATGAAAAAGGAATTATTAACTTATCTAAAGCAGATACTACCAATTATGCCATAATTTGTTTTAAGGAGGTTTTAAAATTAAATCCTGACCATATTGAGGCATTGAAGCATTGTGGTGATGCTTATAGAATATTAGGGGATTATAAAAATGCGATTAATTATTATTTGAAAATTATAGAATTAAAAAAGGATCCATCTATAAATGATTATGATACGATCTTAAAGTTAGATGAAAACAATGAGATAGCATTATACGGGAAAGCACGGGTTTATGAAAAAAAAGAGAATTTCGTTGAAGCTCTTAAGTTATACGAAAAATTATACAATATAAATCCAGATAAAACCGAATATAAAATTGGTATACAACGTGTGGGAGGGACAATAGAAAAGGTAATAGATCAACCAAAGATTGGAAAGGTATATGTAAGTACGGAAAATGTTCAACCTATTAAAGAAAAAAACAACATTAAAAATGAAGCGTGGGATGTCGGGATTGTCACTCAATCAAAAGAGGATTCCCCACATGTTATAGAAAAAATAGAAACTATTAACGAATTATTGGAGAAAGTTGCTTCTTTTCTTGTTTCAAATAAGTATGATTATGCCATTGAGATTTGTAAAGCTTTTTTGGTTAACCATGACGATGATACCGCACGGGTTAAACTGATTGAGCTGTTGGTTCATATGGAGAGGTTTGAAGAGGCATATGAAGTTCTTTCTGAAATCAAAGATACAGCTAAGATTAACAATATAGACTTTTTGATTCTAAAAGGAAAAATAGGATATAACCTTAAGAAATATGACTTTGCTGTTGATTCGTTGAATAATGTTATAAAACTAAATCCTAACATACCTGAAGCATGGTATATTAAAGGGCTTATAGATGTAGAACAGGGGCAGTATGAAAGGGCAATCAATTTCTTAAAAATGGCAGTTAAACTTCATCCGGAATATAAAAAAAGCTTTTTAGGAAATGAAAAACTTGCACCTCTTTACAACAATGAGAATTTTAAAAAAATATTATTGTAAATATACCCCTGCTTTAACTCAGTAGTTCATTGAAGAGCCAAACAGCTTTCTCCCTCTATTGACCCAGCAGGGCTTTTTATAGGACACTGGGGTTGGCCTCCAATCATCCATTAAGATGCCTCACCTCTGTCATTTGAAGGGCCCATTCGATGCAGTGTTCAATAGATACATTATATTGAAAATATAAATTCTTTTACTTGGTTAACTAAACTTTTGATTTTTTCTGGTGAATAGGGGTAATGGTTATATAATCTAGAGATATACATTGTTCACATATACAAAAATATTTGAAAGAATTTTAGAGGTTTGCTAATTTAATTTTCTATCTTGATTCTGCCGTTCTATCATCCAGTTTGGATATATTGATCTTGGCTTAGAGATTTTATCTAACCTTTCTATCTGATCTTTGGTAAGATTAACCTCCATAGAACCGAGATTTTCCTCCAGTTGTTCGATATTCCTTGCACCTAAAAGCACAATAACGTTTTTTCCAATTAACCATGATAATGATACTTGAGACGGTTTACACCCCTGCTCCTTTGCAATGTTCTCTATTTCTTCAACTATTTTCCATCCATTATTTTCATCAAAATACGGAAAGAAAAATCCACGATCACCCATTCTTGTACCTTTTATGGGAGTTTCACCTTTTTTGTATTTTCCTGTTAATATTCCACCATGCAACGGACTCCATGATAGAAGAGACATTTTACTATACCTTAAAAATGGTAGAACTTCGTATTCAATATCCCTGTTTATTATATTGTAGTTCATCTGGGCGCTTTCATATCTTACATATCCTTTTTCCTCGACTTTACCTTGAATATATGCTATCTGCCATGCCGCAAAATTTGAAACTGCAGGGTAAAGGACTTTACCCTGAGATACAAATGATTGCATTGTATCTATCATTTCATTTATATTTGCTTCAGTATCCCATCCATGATACTGATAGATATCAACCCATGTAGTACCTAATCTCTCCAAACTTTTTCTCAAAGATATTGACATGTGATGTCTAGATAACCCTTGCTCATTGACACCGTTTCCAGTTTTCCCCCTTACCTTAGTTGCAATCATTACTTGATCTCTATACCCCTTTAAAGATTTTCCTAGCTGTATTTCTGAATCACCGTTATCGTATACATCCGCGGTATCAAATAAATTTATACCTCTATCAATACATATTTTTACCATTCTGTCCGATAATTCCTGATTAACTCCACTTAATTTCCACAGATTTTTTTCACCGAATGTCATTGCTCCAAATCCTAATACAGATACAAAAGTTCCTGTATCTCCATATTTCAAATATTTCATATCATTTACAATCCTTTTGAAATATTTAAAAAAAATGATGCTTTTCAATTATAGTTTTTGAAAAAGCGCCGAGGGGGAGATTTGAACTCCCGCAATGCACAAAGCACCACAAGCTCTCTTATCTTCTATAAAAGAATTCCAGGCTTGCGCCGTCCCGGGCTGGGCCACCTCGGCAAAAATAGAAAAGTTTTAGACACTGTAACTTTCACGTTTAGGATATGTATCCCTTATATAATTAATCAGTATATCTCTGCTGTGCTTTAAGTGAGATTCAAACCAAGTTTTTATTAGGTCCGTGAATATCATATGTATCTTTTCAATATCTATGTTGGATATGTTTTCTTCATAGAGAGTGTATTGGCTGAAGATTCTTTTCCACCCAGAATATTTGTAATAATGTTCCCCTTCACAGAACTCAAAAATCATAACCAGATATGTTCCGTTACCTTCTTTTGTGTAATACCACACTTTAATGCCGTCACCTACCCTTCCCTCCTCCTGGGTTCTGTCAAGTAGAGATAGGTGCGAAATGGAGGAAAAATCAAAATTGGGTTTAAATTTCCATTTTATTGGAAATTCTTCAAAACTGGCAAATTGCTCATGGCTAGGTTCCATTACAAAATGAATGTTAAAATCATTGAATTTGTTCCACAATCTCCAGAAATCAGTTATTAGGATCCTATTTATCTCTGCTTTCTTAGACGCTTCTTCATCAACATTCTCTAATACTTCCTGTGTTTTTTTATTAAGAAGTGAGTTTAACTCGTTAAACCATTGATCTGGATCTTTTTCACCTTCAACTTTTGGTTCATTTTGCTTACTTTCATTTTTTGGCATAGTTCAAAACCCCTTTTCCTTTATTTATTACGTTAATATAATACTTATGGGTTTTAATTCTAACATCATTAATAAATTTTTCTATTTATTTATGAAATATTTATAAAAAAATAGGGAAATGTTTATTTTTATGTTTATAGATTTGGTATTATGTTGAGCTTAGATGACATTATTAACATAACTAAAGAAACCAGGAACCATGTTTTAAAACATTTAAAAGATAAGGATCTGGATAATATTGTAGAAATGGGGGCATCTGGTACCCCTACAAGAGTTATTGATAAAATAGCCGAATCACAAATACTGGAAAACATAAAAAACAAGGGGGCTTATCCCAATATTCTAAGCGAAGAGTGTGGATATATCAAAGGGAATGATGATTATTATGTTGTTATTGATCCGATAGATGGGACAACAAATTCTTTGCTGGGCATACCATATTATTCAATTTCTATAGCTATTGGTAAAACAGATTTAGGCACTGTTCAGATGGGTGTTGTTATGAATGTGATAACAGGGGATTTATACTATGCCAAGAAGGGAGAGGGTGCATTCTTCAATGGTAAACAGGTACATACTAGAAAATTTTCAGAAAAAGGATCTGTTGGCTACATATATTACGGAAAGAGGAGTCCCAATGAATTTGTTGACCTTTTGAATAAAATAGAAAAGGTTCGTACTCTGGGGTCATCTTCTTTAGATGTTTGCGCTGTCGCACGTGGTAAAGGGGACGTATTTTACTTTAACCTTCAGAACTACTCTTATAATATTCGTGTTATAGATATAGCTGCTGCTAGCCTGATACTGAAAGAAGCAGGAGGAGAACTTTATGACCTTAAAGGGAATATTTTAAACATGCCCTATTCACTTGATTATCATGCTGCTGTACTTGCGCTTGGCGACCCTTCCTTGATGTGTGGGGGATAGGATTATGAAAATAGGCATAACATACAATCCACAGGTTATAGATTATGAAAAAATAATAAGATATATAGTTGAGTTTTTTGGCAGTAAAGCAACGATATTTTTAGAAGATAACAGAAATGGAATTTTCCCAGAAATTGAAAAATTATCTATTGATCAAATGGATATAGATGCATTGATCAGTATAGGGGGAGACGGGACAATATTAAGGGCACTTATGTACACTGATGCACCGATTATAGGTATAAACGCAGGGGATATTGGTTTTTTATCAGAAATACCACCTACAGAAGTAGATATTCAAAAAGCGCTCTCTTTGTTTATGGAAAGGAAATACTACTTAGATGAAAGGATGAAACTAGACGTTTTTTTAAATGACCAGTTTATATCCAGTGCTACCAACGAGGTGGTGATCCATACCACAGATGTTTCCAAGGTTAGGAGATATGAAATTTCTATAAATGATGAAAAAATTTCAAGGATAAGGGGAGATGGCATTATTGTTTCTACACCTACTGGTTCAACATGCTATTCTATGAGCGCTGGTGGACCTATCGTAGATCCTAGTTTGTCTGCAATGGTTATTGTTTCTATAAATTCGTTTCGAACTCCTACATACCCCATGGTTGTAAACAGTAATAGTTTGATTAAAATAATTCCATTGAATGTTACCAAAAATTCAATAATAGTTATTGATGGCTTTATTACCAAAGAAGTTGATACTAATACAATTATAACCATAAAAGAATCCAGAAAGAAGGCTAGGTTTTACAGATTTGGATATTCATTTTTTAAAAAAGTTTCAGAAGAATTGCTATTGTATTCGGTGGTACTATAAATGCCCATGTTTAGACCCAAATCTAAGAAGCTTCATATGAACGATAGTAACGATATTGTTGGTATAAGCAAAAATCTTCTTTTGGATATTATTGAAACAGCTAAATCAAAATATCCTAATGAATTCGGAGCAGTTCTTAGAAAAAACAGTAGAGGGATTATTTCAGAAATGCTCATATTGCCAGGAACAATTAGTGGTCATAGACGTGCAGAATTTAAATTCTATATGATGCACGTAGATTTTAACACCGTAGGAACAGTTCACAGCCATCCTTCGCCTTATCCCATTCCATCTTCTGCAGATTCCGAACTTTTTAGCAGATTTGGGAAATGCCATATAATAATTGCATATCCTTATAATTTAGAATCGTGGATAGCATATGATAGAAATAGCAATCGAATATCTGTTGATATAATAGAAGATTTATAGAGAAATCCTTGCGTTTTCAATTTTAGAACCTTTTTTTATTGTAATTCCAAATCCAATTACTGAATTCATGATCGTACACCCTTCTTCTATTACTGAATCATTTGCAATTATTGATGATTCAACCTTTGAATTATTACCAACTTTTACATTCGAAAACAATATGGATGAATTTATTATTGAATCAGATTCCACAATTACATTATCATACAGGGCTGATTTGCTTATTTTGGACCTTGCTTTGACCAACGCACCTTTTCCTATGTAAAGTGGACGGTTTGTTGTTACATTTTCCTCAATAATTGCATTTTCACCTAAAACAAATTCCCTTTCTTTGTCTAGTACATCAAAGGTAGCATTTAGCAAATCAGAAGGTCTTCCTATATCTCTCCACATCGAGGAAGAAATTTCATAACCAAAAATATTATGATTTTCACTTAAAAGATATGGGAATAATTGTTTTGAAAAATCATAAGGTGAATCTTTGGGTATTAAATCAATAACGCTTGGTTCAATAACGTATATACCTGTATTAATTAAATTGCTGAACTGTTCTTCTTTTTTGGGTTTTTCCTTGAATCTTATGATTCTTTTTTCATCATCGATAATTACAATACCATATTCAGATGGGTCAGGTACTTGTGTTAGTGCAATTGTAATCTCAGATTTAACTTTTTTATGAAAAGCAATAATTTCTTTAAAATCCACCTTGGATAAAACATCCCCGCTCGCTACAATAAATGTATCATCCAGGTAATTTTCTATATATTTTATTGCACCAGCAGTACCTCTTGGAGAGGGTTCAAAAGAATATAGAATAGAGGCTGAGTGGTAATCATTGTTCGCAATTCCATTGATCAATTTGTTTGACAAGTAGCCAGTAGTGATTATTATATCTTGTATATTTGCACTAATCAATGATTCTATAACATAACCAATGCACGGTTTTCCAGCTATGCTAATTAAAGGTTTTGGTATAACAGAAGTCAATGGTCTAAGCCTGGTACCTTCCCCACCTGCCAATATTACACCTTTAATTTTTTCTTTAGACATGTTAACTACCCTAAAATGATTTTTCCATTCTTTTTTAGCTGCTCAATTTTATCCTCAATTTTGGATTCTACTTTCTGCTTATCGTTAAGAGTATTTGAAATTTCTTTGTTGTATTGTTCTACTTCTTTTTTAGACTCGATTACTTGATCCCTGTTTTGCCTTTTAATTGAAAGGATCTTATCCCTCATTTCTCTTGCTTTCTGTGTTTCTTCTTTTACTTTGATTATGAGGTCTACATATTCTTTATGCCTTTTATTGGATTCTACTGCAATATTGGCAAATTCTTCAACTAATTTTTTTAACATTTCATTCTGGTTTTTAAGCTGCTCCCTGTATTTCATTACTTCTTCCTGCTCTTTGGATAATTTTTCATTGTTTTCATTTATTATTTTATCTAATTCAGCAATATTGCTAGATAAGTTACCTTGTATTGTTATGTGTGCCTCTTTTTCTTTGAGTTCGGAAATTTTCTTCCTTAACTCCTCAATAAGTTTATTTTCATCTTCAACAGATAATACGCTAGTTTGTTGTTTTATTTCTAAAGATTGTATATATTTTTTAAGTTCATCAATTGATTTTCCATAATTGGGGTCTACTTGCTTTCTCAATTCCTTTTTTTTGTCAAGTGCAGCTAATACCAATTTTCTATATTCATCCCTTTTGTTTACATGTTCATTTAAATTTTTTCTTATTTCATCTTTGTCTTTTTTAATTTGATTAATGGCATCCATTTTCTCTTTTTTGGAGGAATTTAGGAGATCCCTTTCATCCCTTATCCTCAACGCTTCCTGTAACATCAAATCCCTTTTTTCAATTATTGCTTGATACTTCTTTTCCGCTGCTAGAATCATCTTCTTTTTAGATTGCTCTTGATCTCCATTTCCTTTATTATCCATTTTTTCACCTATAGGTTAAATTGGTTAAATTTAATGGCACGACTTTATCACATTATTTGAATTTAAATTTTTATGTGCTCATTTTTAGTATTTTTAGTGCGTTAAGAGCTGCAACCGTTCCTCCATCAATATTTACTGTAAGTATGGATGTACATGAATTAAGCATGGCATTTAATGTAGTTTCCCCTGATTTATGTATTCCATATCCAATACTTGTAGGTACTGCTATTATAGGCTGAGGGGTAAGAGATGCAACTATTGATGGTAGTGCACCCTCCATACCAGCTATTACTACAAGCAATTTGGCTTCTTTCATTTCTTCCAATGTTTCAATAATTCTGAAAAGGTCTGCAATACCTACATCATATGAGTATAAGGTTTTTATTCCCAATGCATTGGATACAATGCGTGTTTCTTCACCTATAGGAATATCTGCATTTCCAGCTGTTATTATCCCAATAGGGCCATATTTCAAGGTAGTAGATACATTATAGGTTATAACACGTGCACTATTGTATATATTGAAATTTTTTTTCTTTGAAAAATGATATAGTTGTTTATCTGTGCATCTGGTGAATATTATCCCACTGGAAAAGGGAGTATTAACAACTAATTCTAGGTCACTTATTTCTTTCCTTTCTGCGTATATTATTTCAGGTATGCCTGCTCTAATTGGCCTTAATGGATCAAGCTTCAATCTGTTTTTGATATCCATATATTCTTTAAAGATTGTTTCTGTTATGAATTCTCTGTTGTTTTCTTCTTTAATATACCTATCTAAAAGTATTTTCAATTCTTCTTTGGAATATTTCATTTACCAATACCTCAAAATTTTTTTTCTGCGTAACTAACAATAGAGTTGATCAAATACCAACCATCACCATAAATATCATCATTACTTTGATCTACAATCCAGTTACGTGAAGTATATCTATACAAAACCCTTTCTGGATGTGGCATTAATCCGAATACATTTCCCTCTTTATTGGAAATACCAGCTATATTATTAATGGATCCATTGGGATTCCATGGATATCCTTCAATTTTACCTTCAGGATTTACATACCTAAAGATTACCATGTTATTGTCCTCAATTTCATTTAATAATTTTTTATTTCCTATTACAAAATTACCTTCTGCATGTGCAACAGGAAGGCTATATAATCGATCTTTTTTTATGTTATCCACGATAGGCGAATTGTTATTTTTATTAACAGAGAGTATACTTAGTCTACATTCAAATTTATTAGATTCATTATTTGTTAAAGCCGCTTCTACCTTGAAATCTTTTTCAAATCCAGGTAACAATCCTAACTCAATTAACACTTGAAATCCATTGCATATTCCACCGAATATTCTTCCCTCTTTGATATAACTTTTCAATTGGTCTTGGAATAGGTGCTTTAACCTTGCAGAAAATAGTGCACCAGCGCGTATATAATCACCACCAGAAAATCCACCTGGAATCATTAATACATGATATTTCATCAAATCAAAGTTTTTTGATATTTTATTTATTGGGATTAGTTCTACATTTACATTTTGCATTTTAAATCCATGATAAAGTTCGTTATCACAGTTAGTACCTTCCATATAAAATAATCCGACGTTTATATCACTTTTATGCATAAGGACCCTCTTTTTGAAAAGAATTTTCTATTTCATATAATGTTTTAAATTTACCAACTCTATAAGTAGGCAATATATTAGGTAAATAGCTGCGGCTATTTTTAAGTTTGTTAATAACAATAGACCTAGCAAGGGTATATTCGTTGTTGTCTCTCATATAATCATTATGATTTATACTCATATGACCTAAAAATATTTTTTCTGTAGAACTCGTAACGACCTCATCTAAAACGTTGGCTGTTTGTTCATTAGATAAATGCCCCATTGGGCTATTTACCCAGTTCAAGTACCACCACTGATTAAAAAATTTTTTATTGCTTAATTTGGATTCAATTATTTTTCTATCGTAGTTGGCTTCTATAAATATTTCGTTGCACCCTTTTAACAACTCTATGACCTCGTTTGATACTTCTCCAACATCTGTTAAGTAACCTATTTTTTTACCATTGGAATAAAAGACGAATCCTACAGGATAACCTGCTGGTATCAATCCACCATGGCTTACAGGAAAGGAAATAATATCAATACTTCCTATACTGTCAGGAATAGAGAAAATATTTTTAACCTTTTTTATAGGATTTTTAAAATCTTTAGAGATAATAGTTTCGTAAGTAGGTTTTTCAGTAAAAATTTTTGTGTTATATTTCAATGAGAATCTACCAACATTTTTATAATGGTCAATATGTGCATGGGTTAGCAATATTCCGTTGATTTCATTTTTATTGATATTGATTTCAGTTAGTTTTTGTTCTACTAATTTTAATCCAATTCCAAGATCGATCATGATTGTGGTATTATCATTTTTTACAATAGTGCAATTACCACTGCTACCACTTGCTATAGATATTAAATGGGTGTCCATTATATGGTATACATTATCCTGATTGTATAAAAACTTATTTGATTTATATTGATTATTGTATTCCATTTATATCATTTAATCCACAAGCTAATATTATAGAGAGATTATGTGCTTGTTGGTGAGAACAGCAAAAATCCTATCTTCAGGAAGATATCGGGGACAAATGTTTAAGAATCATACTGCTATATTGATTCAACTACCCCTCGCTAAAGTTTCGGAACTTTTTACTAGTTGCTAGTTACCTCTTCACCTATGCTGGCAGATCCATTGAATCTCAACTGTTGGCAGGTTGAAAATATCCTGAAAAGTACTTCTATGATTCTTAATGCATTTAAATCTGCATTCAGTTCATATCTTCATTTTTTCCATCCCAATACAGTACCATTTCAGTTATACCCCTCAGTCTTGTTGAATGTTTTATTTTCAACCCCATAGTTTATAACGATCTGTAGAGTTCCCATAAATTGTTTTGATGTTTCAATGAATGTAAATGATATCAATAAACTTTTTTATTGGTAAGAGTCTGTCTATCACCTCATTGTGAAGTGTTACATCTTCCCCAAACCCCTAACACCATCTATAAAAACGAAATTTATTAATATTATGTTGATATATATCTATTATATAAAATAAGTATATTAGTGGTACCAATGAGGCTTTTTTATCATGATTATGCCCGTAAGAGGGGAAAGAAGGGGGTTTCAGATATAGTAGGTAACATACTGATATTGGCTATAACCGTAACTTTGTTTAGTACTTTATTTTATTGGGTTGGAACTTTACCGTCCCCTACTCCAAGTATAAGTACTCAATTTACTGCTTCTATCATAACTACAGGTTCACAAATAAGTGAGATAACCATTACTGACCTTGGTGGCAGCCCATTGTATAATGCAAGTACAATAATATATATATCATACCAGCTTTCACCACAATACAATCGTGAATATTACATATCATCAGGATTATCTGGAACTTCTAACTATAATGGTGTCTGGTTACCAGGAATGATCTGGAGCGTTTCTACCAATGTTCCAGCCAGTGTAAGTGGCCAATCACAGGTTGTGACTATTTCAATAATAGATTCTTCCAAAAATCAACTCGTATGGAACAATCAATACCCTATATCGAATGCAAATTTGCCACCTCAAATAACTGCTGAAGGGACTTTGCCTAGCCAACCTATATTATGGGGCGAGGGATTCCAAGTGTGGGCAAGGGTGTCTGAGCTTCAAACAGGTGTTACAATTAAATCAGTTGTTTTATCCATACCTTTTTTTGGGATATCCAATTTGAATATGCCATTTGACAGCAATCAATTTTTTAATATATCTCCAGTAATAAGTTCATATTCTCCATACACCCAGAATGTATCTGCATGGATTACTGCTACCAATAGCAATTCCCAGAGTACTACAGTAACATTCATTATACAGTTTTATACCTACCCTTCTGCAGATGTGTATGTTAGCCAGCTTTACATGCATCCTCAAAGTGGAAATTCGCAACCACCCTTTGGAGGTTATGGGGATTCGTCAAATTTAGTTTCTTTGTATTTAGCAAATAGTGGTTTAGGTCCTGCATTTAACGTTCATGTAACAATTCAATACCAATCTTATGCCACAAACCATTACGAAGAATGGCTATTAACAGAACTTGGTTGGCAGTCTGTATGTGTCACCCAATTCCAGATGTTTAACAACGGGCAGATATACTCCGTATCCATACCTTATATGGCACCACAATCAGGGGGCACATATGTATTTAATTGGAACCCATATCCAACTGGTCAGGGTGGGTGGTACAATGCCTTTAATTATTGGCAGGTTACAATAACATTCCAATCCCAATCAGAATTACAATCAGGTACATATACTTCGTATATATGGCAGTACAATTACGTAATGGTTGCATATGGTCCAGGGAACAGTTGTTGAGTTTAAATAAATTGTTGGTTTAAAATCAGTATTCTAAAATAATATCTTTTGTTAATATTTATTAGAAATTATTGGAAAAAATCTAACAATTGTTTTTGTTTTCTGCTTAGTTCTGCTTTTACTTTAACAGGGTATTTACCAGTTACACATCCAAGGCATAATGATGAAGAATCCAATCCTATTGCCTTAGAAAGGCCTTCGATGGATATATAACCTACAGAATCAGCACCTATAATTGTGGCAATTTCATTTTCAGTCTTTCCCGGAGCTATCAATTCTTCTCTTGTTTTCATATCAATACCATAATAACAAGGGGCTATTATTGGAGGAGATCCTATCCTAACATGAACTTCTTTTGCACCTGCTAGACGTAGTATTTTAACAATTTCATTCATTGTAGTCCCTCTAACAATACTATCATCACACAAAACAATTTTCTTACCTTCGACCACATTTTTAATAGCATTTAATTTTAGTTTTACTGCATCTTTCCTTTTTTTTTCATCTGGCATAATAAAAGTTCTAACAGATGAGTACCTGTTTTTCATTAATCCTTCTTCTAGCAATATACCACTTGCCCTTGAAAATCCTAGTGCATGTGGCCTTCCTGAATCAGGCACAGGGACAACAATATCTGCATCGACTGGCTTTTCTTTGGCGAGTATTTCACCCAATTTAACCCTTACATGGTATGAAAGTTTGCCTTCTATAACAGCATCTGGTCTTGAGAAGTAAACCCATTCAAACATGCAATGTGCTCTACCACTTTTTTTAGAAAAAATTGTATGAACGCTATTTTCAGTGATTTCTACAGCTTCACCTGGCGATATGTCCCTGATAAAAGTACCGTTTAAATGATCAATTACTACACTTTCAGATGCAATTATATAACCTTTATCATATTTTCCCAAGCATAATGGCCTGATTCCATAAGAATCACGTATAGCAAAGACTCTGTTTGCTATTAATATTACAAGTGAAAAGGCACCTTTTATTTCATCCATTAAATAATTTATAGATTTTAGAGGGTCATGGGTTAATTCTAAGGCTCTACCTAATAGCTGGACTATAACCTCTGAATCAGATGTCCCTGTGAATATAACACCATTTTTTTGCATTTTTTCTTTTAATTCGTTTGCATTGACTATTTCGCCATTATGTGCAATTGCTATGTCACCTTGTGTAGTTTTGGCCTTAAATGGCTGTGCATTTAACGGCACAGATGACCCCTTGGTAGAGTACCTTACATGCCCAATACCCACATTACCTTTAAGTGCATGCACTCTGTTCATAGTAAATACTTCGTCTACCATTCCAGAATTTTTGTATAGATAAAGTTTGTTAAAATATGTGGATATGCCTGCAGCTTCTTGCCCACGATGCTGTAGGCTTTTTAGGGATAAATACAGGTCTTCAGATACGCCTTTATTTCCTGCTATTGCAACAACACCACATTCTTCTTTTAGCATAGCTGCGTATGGATTTATTTGTTGTCAGTATATTATACTTTCTTTAGATTATGATATTCTTTTAAACACTAGTTTCATCCTACATTGATAGATACTTTAGTAGATGTTGAATGTTCATTAATATCATATGCTATTATAGTAATTGTATAACTACCACTCATCGTTACATTCCATTTTGCGGAATATATAGACACATTAGGATTGAGGGTATAATTAAAAGATACAGGTCCGGTTATATTTAGGTTCACATTTTTAATAGTTGTAGAAGAATCTATAATGAAAGATATATTAACCTCCGAATTCTGAGGTATAGATTTCCCGGGTGCCATTACTAAATTACCGTTTATTAATTGAAGACTAGCTTTCTGCCATGTGTTGTTGTGAGATATGCTGTAGTAAATATTTACTTGCGTTATGTATGGAGAAGACATATAACTGAATGGTGCATTGATAAGGAGGAGCCATACCATAATAACTGTTATAAATATAACACCGAAATGAGAGATCCAGTTAAAGGGCTTATAATGAGATAGATTCATCCGTTCTTTTATAATCATGTAAAATATAAAAAAAATTAGAAATGGAAGGCCAAACCCCAATAACAATGCCAGTTGCATAGAAAGGTACCTAGTTCCAAGAAAAGCAATGATTCCACCTGCAACAGCCAATCCAAGAGATATAAAAAATATCTTTGTTTCTTGAAGCTCTTTATTGATAAATTCAACTTCATTGAATTCCGGTAATGAGATCTTTTCTTCTTCTTCTTTTTTTATTCCTCTTTTAGCCATCGGATATCATAATTTAATCATATAATTTAACCTTTGCCCTCTATTCAGTAAAAGAGTGTTTTTATTTTTGTTTTTATTTGTATTTTCTTCTTCTTTTTATGAACGAAACTATAAACAAACCACCAATTATGCCTATTCCTGTTACTATGCTTATAATTATTATTGATGTGGATTTTACTGATGTTTTTGTGTAAGAGTAGGTTGTATTATAATGATATATTTGCGTAAGGTATATAGAAAAGGATATATTTTGGCCATATACGATAAGTTTGTAGCTATCGTTTTTGTAGCCCATATGTGTAAAATTTAGGATATAGGTTCCATTTGGAAGCATTATTATAAATATACCACTGCTGTTTGTTACCGTTACCAAGGAATTATTTAAGTATACGCTGACATTGCTTATTGGATTTCCAGTAGTATTTTTTACAAATCCTTCTATTTTGTATAATGCTTTTGTAATGTTTTGGGGATGAACTACAACCACCACATAGCCATATGTAGCTTGGGATAATTGGTCTGTTGCCACTACAGATATGTTATATATACCCTGTAAATTAAAGGTGTAGGTCAATATACTGCCACTGTTGTTGAGAAGAGTATTGTTGATATACCATTTATAACTGTATGGAGCTACACCACCCGTTACTTCCATATTAAAAGTATCTGTAAAAGGAGCATAACCACTTTTATATTGATATAGAAAATGAGAGGATAGTTTTTGAGTATTGTTTATGGAAAGCATATAAAAACGGTTTATGGTTTGCAATGGGAATACATACAGATATTTGCTATTGGTTAAATTACCGCTGTTATATTTATGTGGATACATTAACCTGAAATAATTCCATGAAGGGGAGAACATCATGCTTGGATCCTGCCCATAATTTTTGGCGGTGTATTTCCATACCACAGATAAATTTGTTGTAGACATAACGTATAAATTATCAGTCCAATTACCAGATGAATTCTGGTCAAGGTTAGCAGTAATGTAATAATTGAATCCAAAAAAGGATAATGACACGAAATAAGAGGTCAATGCATTTGAATAAGGGAGCACTAATGTTTTGTTAATAACATTACCTTTACTTGAGATGTTTAACAGCGTTACATTGAATAAGACGTTACTTGAGGTCATATTTTTTGGTATATATGGATATATTCCAGCCATTGCAAATTTGGAAAAATATTGAGGGTTATTGATCATTACAGATAAATAGCCTAGATAGGGGTATGCCATTGCATTTGGATCAAGAGATGAAGCTAAAATATGTCCGTTGGATCCATTCAATAAATATATTTCTCCAGTCATTTGAGGAAATACAAAAACTGGCATGTAAGATACATTGTTGAACTTTAAAGGGATAGGAGAAAATGCAGCTCCAGAATAAGATAAGCATCCTGTAAGAAATGTTGTCCATACAACTTTGTTTTGGAATACATTGATTAGGCTTACGTTTTCTACATAGCTTTCATTTCTGCTCCATTCTGTTACAATTAGATCGGGAATACCATCACCTGTTAAATCAATTGTAGGGCCGTATCCACCTGTAGCATTATCGATATTTGCATCATATTCTATAAAAGGGGTACTCATCACAAATTGGCTTAATCCTGGATCTCCATACTGGCCGTAGGATTTAGTATAAATATATTTACCACTCGTTATGTTTAAAACAGCAATTCCAAAATTAGGCTGTAATGATGAAGATGAGGGAGTAATAGCAGCAAAGGAATAAGCAATATCATAATCAATACCACCTGTAAAATTACCTAATGCTATCGATACTCCAAGATTGTAACCATCTGACAAAATCAGGCAATAGTAGGGACTTGTAACGTTCCACATTATTGTGCCATTGGAAGATACCAAAACACTTCTAGCTGTTACAATACCTGCAGATGATAGTTGCAAATAAGTATAAAAAATACCTCCTGATTCTAATCCTGGTACTGAATCTATAGCTAAATATAGGGGAAAATAATAATATCCACTATAAACACTCAGAGAACTATATTGATGCACAAAAGCAAGGGTACCATTAATGTTTTTTATACCGTATACAGTTATGTTAAATGCATAAAAAATATTGCTAATATTGGATTGGTGCATGTTAAATATTGCATAAGTGGATATAATAGGGTCTGTAGATGCGAATATTGTTTCATTGGTGGTTATAAACAGCCCAGTATTTGCATTAATCAGATTGATGGTTTTATTCCATATTGTAGAGCCATCCAAGCCATTTATCATAGATATATTTACATATCCCGGTCCATAAAAAGGCTGGTTTATTTGAGGAGTAGATACGTTACCGGATATAACTTCTATTAAAGGAATTTTTCCTAATGTTCCTGCCATATAATATGAGAGATAATTATTAATGTTTATTTCCCATATAGCTTTTCCATTACCTCCATCTACAGCAGTAAGTGTTGCATTTTTATATGTGCTATCATAATAGGGAAGCAAAAAATCAATGTATCCATCACCAGTAATATTTCCACCTAAAACTCCAGCACCACCGAATCCATACAAACTTTTTGAATATTGGGATACGTAGGGGTGATTACCAGCTAGGGGATAGGACCACAGTACATTTGCACCTGGAAAGGATACATTGTAGGTAAAATTATTTGCTTTTACTGTATTGGCTATATGTGTAGGTGGTAATGATATTATACTTGAAAATATAGAGCTTATTAATATTATGGTCCCTATTAAAGAGAATAATTTCATGTTATCATAACTTAATTGCTTAGTATGTTATAATATTTTTCAATATCTTCTTTTCTTAAACCTATGGTAGGAGAAAATAATGCGTATTCCCTAAAAAGTATAGTATGCTTGTATAATTCTTCTAATTCTAGATGGCATGAAATTGATATCAATTTTTTTTGTTGCGCGATTTCTAGTGCTTTGTTTATTTCATTACCTTTTTCTTCTACATATATTTGCAAATCCTCTTGCCAATTTTCTAACATTTTAGATTTGGAATAAAAATCTTTGTTTGTTACTACAGTGGTTTTTACACCTCTTCTCATCATCAGCCATGCAGATACGATAGATTCTTCGTTATTTATAATGGATAATCCATAACCCTCACATCCAAGCGGTAAACCCCCTGGCCCTTCTAACTTTTCGTGCCATATGAAAGAATTTTTATCCCTTATTTCTATATGGATTTCTTTGTCTGGATTATCCAAATTAACTTTGATATTTTTCAATTCTTTCATGATCATAGCACCACCTTTTTTTGCAATATCCATACTTGAGTATGATTTATTTCCACTTTTTTTAACTCTTAATCCAAATGATTCTCCCTCTTTTAAGATGCCTTTTGCAACTGACAAAGTATTGGATATAATCTCATTTTCTTCAGTAGATGTTTCAACAACTGGATTGAAAGATGAAATTCCGAAGGTATGCTTCAATATGAATTTTGTTTCTTCTTCTTTGTTGGAAAAAAGATAGAAATGTGCACCATCATTGCTTAGTTTCATTTCTATTTTTTTGTTTATAAATGCATTTAATATGTTCTTTTCCAGTATTTTTAATAATTCCCTTCTTACAGGTTTACTCTTAAGTGCGATTTCTCCAGAATATCTAATCAAATACATCATGATTTCTACATAACATAACAATATATAAGTTTCATTAATTGGAAAACATAGTAATTATTTTCAGTCTTAGGTTATTGGTTCAATATGTTTTTGTATATTTGCTATTTTTTTTATAGATTTTACAAAAATTAAAAATAATAGTTTGGTTATTGGTAATATTAAAGGCTGGGATAGCCAAGTCTGGTCAAAGGCGACAGACTCAAGATCTGTTCTATTAGTAGTTCCCAGGTTCAAATCCTGGTCCCAGCACTTTTTGATAAAAGGTTTTTCCACAAAGTATTTTTATGTTTATTATATATTTTATTTGAGGATATATATGAAAAAAGTTGCTATGTTTGTAGGCATATTAATATTAGTTGCTTTGCTTGTACCTGCTTTTAATATAACAGATAATGCAAAGGCAGGCCCTACCATAACAGTATCCCCAGGTTCTGGGATTGTAGGAACCAAGGTTACAATAACGTGGAGTGGTGGTGGAAACAGTAACACTATTTATTTTTATGATTACTCTGGGAATTCTAATACTGTTTCATCTGGTCTTGGCTCATCTGGCATAATTATATATGTTATACCACCTTCTACGGGTGGCAGGGGGTATTTTAAATTATGGGATGGAACACTTGAGGCTACTTTTAATTTTACAGTTTTGCCGAGTATTACCTTATCTCCTAGTTCGGGTATAGTAAACGGATATTTTGATGTTATAGGCAATGGATTTTCAAGCAGAAGTAGTGCCATTACTATTCAATGGGATGGAGGTTATTTGAATATGGCATCCTCTAATAAAACCGGAAGTTTCACTCAATCTGAAACCGTTCCTAATTCAGGATATGGTTCGCATATTGTCAATGCTTCAGATGAAAATTTATATAATGTTGTTAATTATGCCATTGCTAATTTTTTTGTATTGCCTAATATAGAAGTGTCACCAAATACAGGTGTTGTTGGAAGAAATTTTACTGCCTTTTTTACAGGATACACTGCCAACTCTCCGATTACATTGACATGGAACACTACCAACCTCAATGAAGTTATAGCTTCAGGGTATACTGATAACAGCGGTGCTTCTATTTTAAATGCCGTTGTTCCATATTCTCCAAACGGATCTGCTTATTTGATCGGTGAGGATTCACAGGGTGTTTCAAATATTACAACTTTTACAGTCATACCACAAATTTCTATAAATGTCTCCGCCTCTTTCCAAGGCAATATAGTTTCTGTTATAGGTAGAGGTTTCAATGGATCACATAGTGTAAGTATTGGATGGGATAATCATGCACTTATTCTGGGTAATACATTTACCAATTCAACAGGGTGTTTTTCGTTCCACTTTGCAATACCACCTTCCTCTAACGGATATCACATAATAACTGCCTATGGAAAAAATATTACAGATGCAAGTACAGAAGTTTTTGTGCAATCACATCTAAGCATTTCACCCTACTTTTCTTCTCCCGGTAATACTGTTAAAATAAATGCAACCGGCTTTTTGGGAGGCACCGCTAATCTCATTTTAGACCCTGGCATGCCTTCACAAAAGACCGTTATTACCAATTTTGCATTGAATTCAACAGGAAATTCAAATTATACATCAGAACCGTCTTTTACTGTGCCTAACAACGAACAGAGTGGAGTACATGTAGTGGAAGCTGTGGAGAATAATCAGAATATAATTGCAGTTTCATATCTGTATGTTGGGCCAGTAATTTTACTTTCACAATATAAGGGGTATGTAGGAGAGAATATTACAGTAAAAGGTTATGGATTCTCACCTAATAGTTTAATTAATTTGTATTTTATAGGGCCATCTAAATTTAATATGGGTTCAGTTTTCGCAGATAGTAAAGGTAATTTTAATCGTACAATAACTATACCTTATGCCTTTTATGGAAACCATGAAATTGTTGCAGTATCTAGTAGTATAGCATACGTCAATTTCACAGTTGTACCACATTTGGTTTTGTCTTCTAAAGAAGGATTTGTAGGGAGCATTATACACGTTACTGGAACAGGGTTTAAGCCATATAACAGTGTGCATATATACTGGGATAACATGAGTTTATTTTATAACAATATTACCGATACCAGCGGTAGTTTGAATTTAACATTTACAATACCCAGCGAAAGCTATGGAAATTACACCATCTCACTGGTTAATAATAGCAATAATCTTGTAAGCAATTATGTTAATTTTTTTGTAATGCCATCTATCAAAATAAGTAACAGTTATTTGTATACTTCAGAAGAGGTTAGTGTTTTGGCTCAGGGATTTGCCGCCAACAGTGTAGTTACATTAACATGGGATTATGCTTCTCTTAATTATTGGAATACAACCTATTCTAATGGATCCGCTATAATATCATTTAATGTACCCTCTGCCAGTACAGGAGTGCATATTCTCAATGCATATGATCAAGCCATGGATTTTGCAACACCTATCAAGGTTATTGTAATGAACCCTTCTGTACCTATTTTGCTTAGCCCTTACAACAATAGTTATATCAACAATACTGAACCGATCTTTGAATGGACAAATGTAAAATATGCATACAATTATACATTGCAATACTCCATTAACCCTAGTTTTTCAAATGCTGTTACTATTACCAATATTAAAGAACCATCATACCAACTAGATGTAAACCTTTCTAACGGGATATATTACTGGAGGGTAAAGGCCTTAGATGTAGCCGGGTATGGGAATTATAGCATTACGTATAGTTTTAAGATAGATACTGTTCCTCCTGTTTCATCATTAATTCCTTTGCCTAGGTGGGAGAATACATTAAGATTCAATATATATTATACTGCATATGATTCTGGTAGTGGGATAAAGTCTGTTTCTTTATACTACAATTATAATGGAGGCAATTTTGAGAAGTATAAAACGATTTATTCCAACACCACACCTAATGTTTTTAGTTTTGTTGCACCCTATGGCAGTGGAAATTATTCATTTTATACAATAGCTTTGGATAACGCAGGGAATTATCAGTTAGCACCAATCAATAAAGGGAATTACACTTATACCACTGTTGTAACTGAACCTCCTGTATCTACAATAATGCCTTTGCCAAAATATGAAAATAGGAATACTTTCGATATATATTACAATGTTAGCGGAACAGCACCTGTTAGAGGTGTGTATTTATACTACAGCAACAACTCACTTTCATGGAACATTTATAGCAATAGTATTTTTTCCACCTCCCCTATAGTTTTTACTGCACCTTCTAGTGGGACATATTATTTCTATACAAGAGCTGTAGATTATGCGGGAAATGTACAAACTGCCAACTTGACAAAATCCTATACAATAGTAGATTTATATGCTCCTGTTACTAGTATAGGCATATCAGGAAACATTACATCTACAGGATGGTATCATGGAGCTGTTAAAATATACCTTAATTCAACAGATAATATATCAGGAGTAAGGAGTACTTTCTATAGTATAAATGGATTACCATGGAATTTGTATAATGGAACTTTTATAATATACACAAGTGGAGTATATTATATAAGATACTATTCCATAAATTTTGCAGGAAATTCAGAAGCAGTTAAAAATACCAGTATAAGAATAGAGACAACACCTCCAAGTGTATTGTCATTCACTCCTTCTTACAATAATATAGAATCAAACAGTGTAAATATAACTACGGCAGTATATGATCACTCTGGTATTTCAGAGGTTTTTATAAAGTTGGATAACGGTATTTGGATTAAAATGAACTATATTGCGTACAATTCAACATCTGGAATTGCTTATTATGTATGGCATACGGATACCGGTGACAATGGAATTCATACAATACAGATAAAAATAGTGGATAATGCAGGATTTGCAGAAATTTCACAGTTTACTGTTAATATAGAAAATACAAGTAATCTACCAGTCGTATTCATGATAATACTGATCATTATAATTGCAGTTATAGTCATTACAATCTATTCTATACGTAAGAAAACGCTTGGTAATGACATTCCAAATAATGCCCAGAATAACAATCAAATGATGGGGGATAACAACACCAACAACCAACCACAGATAGGTGGGAAGGGTGATAATAAATGAATTCAATGATATGGAATACCCCTATGATAGGAAAATTTTCTTTTATCAACCTCTTTTTGTTGGTTACAAGCTTGTTGTTATTAGGTAGTATGTTTTTTACATGGATATCTTTTTATTTTGATGGCTATTTTGTTGGATTAACAGGATTATCTTTGATCTTTAAGTATAACGCGCTAAGCTTTTTGTTTTATATATTTATAGCAGGGATATTGCTTTTTTTTGCATCTATTATTGCTGTATATAACAAAGAGTTTATACAACTAAAATTTGTTAAATATACCATTTTGGTTTTGTATATAATTGCACTTGTTGTTCTTTTTTTGACTCCTTTATATATGGAAGGGGTATTAAATAATAATTTTGGGAATATAAGTGTAATGAATAATCTTGGGGTTGGTTGGTATGCGGCAATTTCAGGTTCGGCCATAGGTTTGGTTACACAAACACTTTACATTTTTTATTGAGGGATTTCCATGGAAAAAAGCAAACCCCTTAAAAAAATCTTGTTTATATTCGCGATAATAGGAACCATAGGTATTTTTTTACCATGGTATTACAGTTACAATTACCAGCTTCAATTCATTTATAATTCGGTTATAATTAAAACGTATGCAATTGCCTTTCTGATTTTGTCTTTTTTCATTATAATATTTTTATTGAGTTTAATTGAACAGTATGGCAATCGTTTTAATCTAGATTATAGCTATTTTTATTTAGTTGGTGCAGCAATTATTCTAATCTCTTCTATTTATTTGAATCAGGACTTAATAAAAAAAGAATTTGTGGAACCTTTCATTGGTTTTTATATTACCATTGGAAGTAGTTTGATCATTCTTTTTTTCAATGCTTTGTACATAATGGCAATCAATATTCCAGTATTGAATTACTTTTTATGGCCCTTTGTATCAATCTCTAATCTTGAGTCAGATATTGAAAATAGAAGAAGGATTTACAATATAATAGCTAATAGAGGTAAAATCACATATAGCGATCTTTTGAAAGATTCCGGCTTAGGCAATGGCACTTTATATTACCATTTACGCATACTGGAGATAGAGGGTTTTGTAAATACGTTTAAAATTGGGAAAAATAGATTCTATTCTATTGTTGGTTTGTCTGTACAGGAGAAAGATAACCTACCAGAAATACAGAAGAAAATTCTGAATATTTTAAGAGAAAAGAAAAGGATTTCTATTGCAGAAATTGCCAATTCTATAGAAAGGTCACCTCAACTTGTTTCATATCATGTTAATATACTAAAAGAAAAGAATTACTTGTTAATTGAAAAAACAGAAGATAATACCTATTGTGTTTTGAGGGATAATAATCTTCTTTAATTAATAGGTTCATTAAGAGCATATTGAAATAGATCTATGTATTCTGCTCCACTCGGATTCAAGATGCTTTTTTTCAATGTGCAATACCGTATTTCACCTTCCCAGAAAATAGTATCTTTGTAACTTTCAATGATTCTTTCGATGAGTTCTTTTCTTTTAACCGGCTGTTTAGGGCGGGATATTGTAAGATGGGGATTGCTTTCACGATCCTCTTTTCCGAATAGAATATTACTACGGTTTATTATTTCGTTTAATTCAGTATTAGGAAAAATACCCATCCATATTACTCTGGGGAATTCATACGTACCGAAAATGCCCATCCCTTTTATTTTTAGTTTGAATGGTTTTATTCCAGAAAATAATTTTAGACATGTTGTATTGATTACATTAATTTCATCTTCATTTTTTTCACCAAAAAATTTTATTGTTAAATGCAATGCGTTTTCTTTTACTATAGATTGCTTTATAGGCAATTCAGATATTTTTTTGATTGCTTTTTTAATTTCCTCTGTTGGGTCTATTGTTATTGCTAAAAATACCCTCATTTTGAATCACTAAATCAACAAACTAATATTAAAGGATATATTTTTTGTAGTTCATTTGGTTAAGAATTTTTTATATGTTTAAACAGCATTATACTTCCTGATAAATATGGGGTATAAATGGATTGGTGAACTTGAGGAAAATAAAAAATATTTTCTTCTGACTAACGAAGCGATAGCAAGGGCAGCTTTGGAAGCGGGTATTGATGTTGCAGCTACATTTCCAGGAACACCATCTTCTGAGATAGGGGATGTGTTATTTGATTTGCATGAAAAAACAGGAATGTATTTTGAATTTTCAGTTAACGAAAAAGTGGCTTTTGAAATAGCTATGGCAGCGGCTGTATCCAATTTAAAGGCACTTACCTTTATGAAACATGTTGGTGTAAATGTGGCCATGGATTCATTGATGAGCTCTGCCTATATTGGAGTAGATGGCTCTCTTGTAATAATAAGTGCTGATGATCCTTCTATGTATTCCTCTCAAAATGAACAGGATAATAGATATATTGCAAGATTTGCGCATCTTCCTATGTTTGAGCCATCTTCACCTCAGGAATCTATGGATATGCTAAAATCCGCCATTGAGTTTTCACATTTGTATCATTTGCCTGTTTTGTTCAGAACAACTACAAGGGTGGCACATGTCCGGGGAGTTATTACTGCTAATAAATTGAATAATGCCAATTTAAAAGGTAATTTTGTAAAAGACCCTTCTATGAGAATACCTTTACCTCAGTTTGCACTCAAAATGAAAAGTAATCTCCTTGATAAAATGGAAAAGGTTAAACATTCAGATTTAATCAAGAAGTGGAATATTATAGAAAAAATTAATGGAGGAGGGGATATAGCTTTTGTTACTTCTGGTGCGTCTTACAATTATTTGTATGATGGATTGAAAAAATATAACATATCTGCGGATGTTTTAAAATTGGGCTTTACATATCCTTTGAATGAAGAGTTTTTATCTTCCTTTATGTTGGCTCACAAGGAAGTTTTTGTTATAGAAGAAGTCGACCCAGTATTAGAGCATGATTTAAGATCAATAGCACAGAAACATAAAATAGGTATTGACATTCACGGAAAAGAAGACCAGTGGTTCGAAATGGCGTTTGAAAATACTCCTGACCGTATAGCCAACTTGTTAGAAAAAAAATTTGGAATAATAAGGAGAAAAGAAACGTTTGATTTTAATGATTTGCCTATTCCTTCAAGGCCACCTGTTATGTGCCCAGGCTGTCCTCACAGAGAATCTTTTTATATTGTAAAAAATGGTCTTAGGCAGAAGGGATTGTATGGAAAAGCAATTGTCCCTACGGACATAGGTTGTTATACCTTGGGAGTTCAGGAGCCTTATGCACTGGGAGATATACTGCTATCGATGGGTTCGTCTATAGGTACTTCCAATGGATTTTCAATCTTTATGGATGTTCCTATTGTACCAATTGTGGGGGACTCTACCTTTTTCCATGCAGCCATACCCGGAATAATAAATGCAATTCATAACAATCACGACGTGCTTTACGTAATACTAAACAACAGGAGCACGGCAATGACTGGAAATCAGGATAGCCCTGTGTTAGGAGAGGAATTTGCACCTGGTCATGTGCCTGTAGACATAGCTTCCGTTCTAAAAGGTATAGGAGTTAAGGAAGTACATACAATTGATCCAGCCAACATCAAAGAAGGAATTGCGATTTTCAAGGAAGCATTGGACAAAAAAGGAGTGCGCGCTATAATTTTTGAAAGGGATTGTGCTTTGATAACAGACAAGAGAGAGCATGATTTGGGGAAAACACATTTATATGAAGTCGATCAAAATAAGTGCATACATTGCATGAATTGTGTAGAAAGATTTGCATGCCCTGCTATTTCTAAAGAGGGTACATTGGTGCATATCAATCCTTATCTATGTGATGGATGCGGTGCCTGTGCAGAACCGATTGTATGTGCACCTAAAGCAATTATAAAGGTGATGTAAAAATGGATTTGAATATTTTGTATGCAGGTGTGGGAGGGCAAGGCATTATAACCTCTGCTGTCGTTGTGGGTGAAGCTTCTATTAAAGAAGGCATAAATGTTACCATGAGTGAAATTCATGGTTTGTCCCAGCGTGGTGGTACTGTTAACGTAGAAATGAAAATAGGGGATTCTAAAAGCCCTTTAATTGAGGATTATAGCACAGATATCGTTATCGGTATGGAACCAGTAGAAGTTTATAGATTGAGCAATAAATTGAACCATGATACAGAAGTTATATTAAACGTTGTTCCTATTGTTCCTTTTACAGTTTCCATAGGATCCAGCAAATACCCGAATGTGAAGGATTTAATCTCCTATTTGGAAAAAAATTTCAAAAACATATACAAAATTGATGCAGAGGACATCGCTTCTAAAGCAGGAAATAAAATCGCTGCTAGCATGGTATTCGTAGGATGTTTAGCAGGATTGGGGATAACAAAAAAAGTCATCAGAAAAGGATCATTTGAAGAAGCAATAAAAGAGCACTTTCCTAGAAAATTTCAGGATCTTAACCTAAAGGCCTTTGAACTAGGATATCAAGCAATATCAAATCCTGAATGAAGCTGTAATTCCATCAATAATAAACTGTATGGATATAGCAGCTAACAATAACCCCATTACCCTTGAGAAAACCATTAATCCAGTTCTTCCTACTATTTTGTATATCATCCCCGAGACAGTGAACAGTATATATGTTAGCATTCCCACTATTAAAATTGATAAGTATATGGCTACGTTGGCAGAAACATTACTGGATGCATAGGAAACATAAATCATTACAGTCGTAATTGCACCAGGTCCAGCCAGCAAAGGGGTCCCTAATGGAACTACTCCCACTTCCTCCTGTGTCAAGGCTTCGCTTCTATCCCTTTCAGTTAATTTCGTTTTTGATCTTTCCCCGTGTACCATATCTAGTGCTACCAGAAAAAGGATTATTCCACCAGCTATTTTAAATGCGCTGATTGTAAAACTCAACGCCATGAATATATATTTGCCAATCAAGGCAAATACAATCAAGATTGAAACAGCAACTGTAGTAGCTTGTATAACTACATGCTTTCTATGCTCTTTTGTGTAGGTCTCTGTTAATGTTAAAAAGAAAGGAATAGCTGCAAGTGGATCAACAATAGCGAAAATTGCAATAAAACATGATATTGTAAATGATATTATATCCACTTTTTCACCTTTATCCAATCCTTTGAATCGATATATAAAAATATATATTTAATACTTTATGTTGTTAACATTGATACTTATAAAAATTTATAAAATATTTTCATTTAGTTCTTTTTATCTTCTTCCAACGATGCACGTGCCATTTCAGCTACTTTTAAAGGTTCTTTGTAATACCATGCAACAATTTTAGCTACATTCCTGAAAGTAAATGGTGTTTTGGTTGATGCTGCTTTTGCTTCTTCATGTTGTAAATATCTAAGTACATCAATCCTTCTTTTGACCTCTTTTTCCATTTCTTTCATGCTCCATGCCTTTGAATTTGCAATTTTTTCATATACATAGCTATGTCCACCAAAGGTAAATGTATCATCTGCCGGATTCCACGAGTAGGTAGTATTGGTAATCAATTCATTTGTTTCAGGATCAATACCAACAATTTCAGTTAAACCTTTTATCCTTCTAGTTAATTTGTTGCCTACTTTTACCTGACCTTGCAAAGAGACTATGTTCAAAGAGCTTATAAGTGCTCTGGGCAGAGAGATAGGGGGATTCTCCATTCTGTGAACCATTGCAGATACAGATTCTGCATGAAAGGTTGTATAACTCGTTTTCCCTGTTGCCATTGCCTGGAATACAATGAAAGCTTCAGCACCTCTTACTTCCCCTACCATTAAATATTGGGGCCTCTGACGTAATGAAGTAGTTAACAAATCAAACATATCTACTTCTCCTGCAGCTTTTCCAGTTATAGGGTTTTTGGCACCGAATCCACTTCTTGTAAGTAAAGGAATCCAATTTTCATGTGGCAAGTTCAGTTCCCTTGTATCCTCAATGGAAACAATTTTCATTTGAGGGGGTATAAACAATAAAACTGCGTTTAAGGTAGTGGTTTTACCACTTGCGGTACCTCCACAAACCATCATCGATTGTCCACTTTCAATAGCTAACCATAAATAGGCCATCATATCTTCAGAGGCCGTTTTAAATTTTATTAAATTGAGAGGAGTAAATGGGTCTTCCCTGAATCTTCTAATGGTAAAAGAAGACCCTTTTTTGGTTACATATTTTCCAAGAGTAGCTTGCAACCTTGAACCGTCAGGGATCGTTGCATCCAGCATTGGATTTGAAACGGATATGTGTTTACCACACCTTTGTGCAAGCCATACTACAAAATAGTCAAGTTCCTTTTCGTTAGTGAACTTGAGAGTGGACCTTATAGAACCGTATTTACGGTGATATATATAGATAGGAATACCCACACCATCACATGAAATATCCTCTACCTGTACATCAATCATTGGAACTTGTATTATTCCGTAACCTAAAAAATCTCTCCGTAAATAATATTCTAACCTTTTCTTTTCTATCGGGCTTAAATGGATTACCATGGTTTTCATTACATCTCTTGCCAAGTCCATCATGTAATCCACTTTAGATTGCATATCAGTTATTACGACGTATTGTAACCGTTTGGTGATTTCTTCTTCTATTACACTTACGTAATCTTCGATTTCCATTGTAAGGGGAGGTTCAATAACATGATAAATATACTCATTTGAAACATTGTCATATTCTATTCTTATATATGAGTATGGACTTTCTACCGGTGCAATTTCAATTTCACTTACGTGAGGGTCAGTAATAGGAGGTATGGGAGTGATGAGAGCAGAATCCTCAGATGTACCTTTACTACCCTTTGGCATTTGGATGTAATGTGCATTGTTTTTTTTCACTTTAAATATAGTTTCTAGCATTTAATCACCTCATACATTGTTAAATTGTGGTACCAAAAACCTCATTAAGAACCATCCTATCACCAACAAAATACCGGAATGCATCATTCCATTAAGTACATTACCTGTTTCTAGCAATCCTGCCATTAACCCGTCAAATATACCATGTATAATTACAGATAACATCAATACGAAAGCTATTTGGGGTATCAGCTGATAAGATATTGTTATGGGTGAAGCACCACCCATCGAACTAAAAGACCCACTTGTAATTGCTTTACCAGCAGTAACCATTTCCGGTAAAAATGTAGCACTTAATATTATAATTGTAGCAATGAAAACAAAATACGCTATATATATAACAGCAAGATATGTACTCATAGATACCCTTCTTTCTAGTTCCATCGTGTAGATTTCTTTTGCGTCGTGTGCAACCATTGAAAGTATATCTGCTACATTCCCACCAGCTTCATTAGCTTTTGAGATAACAGATACTATCTTCTGTACTAATGGTGTTGGTACCCTTTCGTTGAATTGTTTAAGCGCATCGTTCACAGGAACACCCCATTTTATCTGTGCTGCCATTTTCCTGATTTCGGGGGTTAGGTCACCATACCTTCCTTGAGATGCAACTACTATGGCATCTGCCAAATTCAAACCGAATCTTCCCGCTTCTGCTACATCATGAAGAAAATCGGGAAGACGCCTTTCTATATCTTCTATTACTTTTAGTTGATTTCTTAGATAAATACCTACTACAAGAAAGAATATACTTAATCCTATAGAGAACATATCCATAAATCTATTTTCAGCAGACTCACCAGGTAGTACAGCAGTATTTATAATCGTTTGTGTGCCATTTCCTGTTGGAATAAGGTTTAATATGCCTATCATTAAGAATATTAGCAGAATAACTATACCAATGATCCATACCATTGCTTTGGTGCTTATACCCTTTTTTATTGCTATTTTTCTTGCCATTGTGAATCTACTCCTTTAACATATTTTGCATTATAAATATAAACCCGAAATCAGATACAGGAATCATTACAAGAACAACCATCCATAATATTTCCATGATAAACGAACCATTACTACCAACAATTGCCATTATAGCCAATATAACGATTAAAAATAGAGGGAATGCAACCACTACAGTCACATATGACTCTGCTAGCATTCCCAAAGTTTCTATTGTTCTTTGCATGTCAAGATGGGTATCTCTCTCATATTCCTCTGCTTTCAATACAAAGTAGGGTTTCAGCTGTCCCCCAGCAGTTACAGTTGTAATTGCACCTTGCAAAAAATCTTGAAATTTTCTTGATGGACTTCTAGGAACTGCGTTTTTCATTGCTGTGATTATATCTACTCCCAACACTTCAGTATCTCTAGTGATCCATAATGCTTCATTAGCAATTTCACCATACATTTTTTGTTTTGCAAGTTCTTTGAAAATTACATCTATAGTTACATCAGATGACCCCATCGCAGCAATGAAACTCATTGCACTGGATATTCTTTTGTCAATATCCCTTCTCCTTGATGATGCCTTCATCGACGGGAGTTTACTTAATATAAAATATGTAATTCCAGGCAATGCTATGATTATGAATACACCGCCGAGCGCAGCTTTGGCTAAGGGGTAGGAGAATGAAAGTAGAATGATCATTACTATACCAGCTATTATTCCTATAATAAAGGCTAATAAAGTGGTAAAATATAAAAATGCTAAATATTCTTCCCCTCTTAAATCCATATGTGCTTTTGCTAAGTTTTCTTCTAATTCAGGAGGTACCATCTTTCCTTCTACAAACCTCCTCATGTTATCCCATGCCACTTGATGGTAAAAGGGCATTTTTATATATTTTGGCACATACCCCTTTGGCACTTTCATGTGGTGAGAGTCTAGAATACCTTCTTCACTTACCCCTATCCTTTTTGCTTTTTTATTTTCCTTGGTTATTTTCTCAAATGGATTTATAATTTCAGGCAAACATTCCACCTCTTATTTTTTCAATTGTATCCTGGGGATCTTTGTAATATGCAACAATTATTTGTGAAAATTTCCTGTAATCAACAACATTCCTGTTAACTAGATATTTAAGTACTTCTACCCTTCTATTAACTTCATTTTCCATTTCCTCATGAGATAACCCTTTCATATCCATTATTTTATCGTATAAAAATGAATGCCCACGGAATATAAAAGTATCAGTGTTTGAATCCCATTCAAAAACAGTATTGGTTATTAATTCGTTTGTTTCTGGTTCAAACCCAACGATTTCTACAAGTTGCTTTATTCTTCTTACAACATTCATTCCTACTCTAACTTGATGCTCTATTATAACGTTGTTCAAAGCAGAAAGCAATATTCTGGGTGTGCTTATAGGAGGGTTTTCTAACCTGTTAACCATAGATTTAACTGAATCTGCATGCATTGTAGAATATGTTGTGTGACCTGTAGCCATGGCTTGAAACATTGTGTAGGTTTCCTTACCCCTGACTTCTCCTACAATAATGAAATTTGGTCTTTGCCTCAATGCTGCCCTTACTAAGTCGAACATATCTATTTCCCCTTGTGTTTTGCCATCTACACCTCTATCACCAGTACCAGATCTTGTAGCACCAGGTATCCAGTTTTCATGCGGTAAATTTATTTCTCTGGTATCCTCTATAGAAACGATTTTTGCTGTTGGCGGAATAAACAATGCTACTGCGTTTAATGTAGAGGTTTTTCCAGCACCTGGACCACCACATATGATAAGAGATTCACCATGTTCTGCGGCTATCCACATATATGCCATCATTTCTACCGAAGCAGTATTGGTTAATATTATATCTACAGGGGTAAATGGCCTCTCCTTGAACCTACGGATTGTGAATGTACCACCTTTTGTAGATATTTCTCTTGCATAAGTAGCTTGTAATCTATGACCTTCATTGGTAGTTCCATCTACGATTGGATTTGCTACAGAAGCTTGTTTACCAGACCTCTGGCTAATGGATATTATAAAAGAATTGAGTTCTTCATCAGAATCTATCTTTATATTGGTTCTTATGGATTCATATTTTTGATGGAAAATGTAAATGGGTATGCCTACACCATCGCATGATATATCCTCAACTTCTTCATCATTTATTAAAACTTCAACTGGACCATATCCTACGTAATCACGTATTACATAATACATTATCTTTTCCCTTGTTATGGCAGATACCCTTATTCCCCTTGAAGAAATAAATGATACTATGTTTCCTTTTAGGTATTCAATCTTATCCTGAAACCTTAACTGATCTACATCGTAAATAAGGGTTTTATCCAGAGATTCTTTAAAATAATTGTATAATAATTTTTCTTCATCACTTAAAGAGGGTTCGATTGCTTCGTAAAGATAATCTTTTGTGGTGTTGTTGTATAATATTCTTGAAAATGAATAAGGTGGATTGATTTTCTTGAATTGAATAACTTCAATAGATGGGTCTTTTATCGGTGGAATTTTGGTTATTATATTAGATGATGAAGTATCTTTCATTGCTGAGATATATTCAGATATAGTTTTATGTGAAACTTTTATTTTTACACCTTTTTTTGTAGACATCATTTTCAAACACCTTCTTTAAACATTACTTATACTGTGGAAACTAAGTTCATATGATGATATAACCACATCTACTTTAGCCATATTTTGTATTGTAAAAGTGATATCATAACCACCTGCAGAATTTTGGATAGAAGATACAGATATATAATTGCCAACTCCAGTTTGATTCATGTAGTTCCATATCCATGAAACCCATGCATGTGCCTGTGATTGATATTTTTCATATAAATAAAGATAAACCGCAGGTGTATTGGTATAAGATTCTTTGTATTGCTGTACACCTAATAATTGAGTATAGACCACCTGGGTTCCAGGTCCACTTGAACTTGCAGGAGAACCATAGAATGCATATAATCCTATGTATAATTCATAATATGTACCACTTCCACCTTGTATAGTAATAATTTTAAATTCAGGAGATATGCGTATAGCGTTACTTGATCCAGCCGTTACCATTATTGCACTGTTCTGGTAGATCAAAGTTTCTGGATAAGATAAATACCTTACCGGTACAAACATTTTCAAAGAACCACCGTACATTTGGGATAGGGCTGGAAAACTAGGAGGGTTTATAATGTAACTTCCACCATTGCCATTACCTGGAGAATTTGGTATAAATATATTAGCAAACATTAGCCCATCACCAGGATCGAAGGTTAAAAATCCATTGGTAGGAGGAGAAATTAGTGGTATACCAGATGACTGCATTTCAAAAGGGCTTGCCATTATAAGTTTGGTAGAGTTAGTTAATGAACTCAGAGTAGTTGCATGGTCAAATGACAACATATTCCATTCAACTTCATTTTCATATGCGGCTTCATAGGATTGCATCCATTGTGGAACTATTTGGCTCATTATAAGTACAAAAATAGACAGAAATACCATTAGGGATAGCATTGTACCTATAACTGCAGCCACCCCTTTTTTACGATGTGAAAACCTTTTTGAAGCTTTAAACCCTTTCATTTCATATCCCCTTAATAATTGTTGTTAGATTCAATGAAGCAAATCGCTAACCTATCCTTACATTGCTTATCTATATTATATATTTATTGATTAATATCATTTTCCATTTTTATGCCTAAAATAACTATTAGTTAAAGATTTAAAAAACTTTTTTAATATGTAATAATAAAGACAATACTAATTTTTTTAACTGCTTTGTGTAGTTTAATATTAATATAACTACGTTTTATTTTTATATAACTAGAGTTTTGCATTAATTTTATTTAACGTTGTATAAATAATTAATCTGGGTAGAAAAATTTATATTTTGGCTGATGTTTGTCGGTCATATGGATGTACCGATATATTCCCAACCTGATATCTTCAATGAATTGACAAGTAATTTTAGAGAATGCTTTGGAGAGGTCAGGCAGTTTAAGCATTTTAAGGAAATTGTTTCAGCTTTTAGCTTAACTAGCAGGAAAAGTGTAGCATACCTTAATTCCATGATATTAGGACATGCTAATCAGAG
>JBMFVL010000011.1:0-1800 GCA_049966015.1 Thermoplasmata archaeon
GTTTTTTGTTTGCCTTGTGAAATATCCCTGCCCTTTTTCGCTTTTGGCTTCTCATCCTTAGGTATCTCGGGTTCACTCACTTCTTCTTTATGCTCTGTTGTAACTCCTTTTATCCCTTTTTCCTCATTACCAATCGATACTATATTGCCCGGCTCTTCTTTTTTGACTTCTATGGCTGTCTCCTTTTCAGGCAATTCTATTGGATTCTCTCTGGCTTTCTCTATCTGTGTAACTTCTTCTATAGATATTCCCGTTGCGTTATCACCTGCCCATGCAGGCATGCTCTCGATTTCCCCGCTCCTGATGCTGGGCTGATCATACACATCTGGAAGCTCTTCTCCTTTTTCCCATGATACCATCATCTTTGCATAGGTATCTTCGTCGATCCCTTCGCTCTCTACACTTTCCCTTACTGCGGATACCACTGCCATTGGTTCATCTATTTCCATTAATGTTGGCTGTTTGTACACCCAATCGTCAAACTCCTCGTCCTTCTCCTTCTCTGCCCTTATTTCCGGCGCCTTGGTCTCTTTTATTACTTTGGGCAGTGTAGATGTTGTTGTCTCACCTATGATCCTTGGCTTGTTATGTACAGGTTCGTTCTCACTCCTTATTATTGGCTCGCTTACCTCTGCTTTCGGTACTTTGCCTATCCTTGCATTCATATACATCATGCTTATTATTCCAAGTATTACTGCTAATACTATCACTATCCACCACATGCTCCCTTCCGTTACCGTATTGCTTGTTGTCGGTATGCTCTCTTTAACATAGGCAGGCATTACCACCTTTATTGAATATACCCGGTATATCTGGTTGACGTATCCCCCTTTGCTTGCCTTTACTATTGCGTACATCGTTTGGTTGCTTTTAACAACGGGCACTTTCATACTCCGGTTATAATACCCGTACACATTGCTTGTCCCGTTCATGACGTATGCCTTTGTTCCGTTGGCGTATTCCAGTATTATTGTTATGTTCGCACCGGCCATGGGTATATCAGTCAGTGCATCCTTCACCTCTATTGTCAGGTTTATCTGCCCACCTGATATCGTTTCCTCATTTATGTAGGTATAGGACAGCGATAGGTAATGCATACCTATCGATACAGGCATTACCGCTATGCTGTATACGCCGGTGTAATTGTAATACCCTGCCTTGCTTACTGTTATTACCAGTGTATCTACGCTTGTTTCTGTGCTCATATTTGAATGGTATGTTATTGTTACATTCCCATCCAACCCTGTTTCCCTGGCATAGGTTACATACCCGAGAGTGCTGTTAAGGTTCTCTATAGATATCGTTGCGTTCCTTACCGGCTGGTTGTTGCTGCTTACGCTGATCGTTACATTCCCTTCATTACCGCTCGTTAAGGTCATGTTTATCGGGGATATTGATACTACAAACGCTTTTGTACTCCCATTCGTAAAAAATATCGTTGTGGTATTACTTTCATATGTTCTGGATATGTTGGCAATGGCATAGATCTGGACGGGCTTTGTTGACGGCTGGGTTATAACCAGCTGGCTTGAATATATTCCATTGGTTGTGTATCCACTCTGGTTTGTAAAATGCCCCACGGTTGTATTGGAGAGCCTTAACTGCACAAAGGCATGTGCACCGGTTCCGTTGTAATATTCCACCTTTGTTATTACTGTTGGATTGACCAATGCCTTTGTGTATATTACACCCGGTGTTGCGGTTACATTAACGCTGAAAAAGGTTGTGTTGGTATTATTGTATATTGTTATTGTGGAATTCCTGTATATAGCTGTCCCGTTCGTTGTGTACGCAGCTATG
>JBMFVL010000011.1:1899-30848 GCA_049966015.1 Thermoplasmata archaeon
TGTTTTTCCATTTAAGCCCATTGGCAGATGTAATGTTTATGTACGTTAGCCCTGCATAACTGCTGTGTGTATAATAGTTGTACACCTCCCCTTCAAGGCTGAAATTCTCACCGTATGATTCGTTTAACGTTAATGTGCCCATTTCTGCACTTACCGTTGCTGGAATTACTGTTATATTCCCGCTTACCGTGTTGTTCACATACCCGCTTTTATTTAATACTAGCACAAAATACTCCATTCCCGTGTTATGGCTTGCATTACCGGTAAAGGTAAAATTGATATAATTATTAGCTACATTTATTGCACTTCCATTCGTCCATTCTTTGCTGTTATATTTGAATTCTCCAAGGCTTGCATTTGATATGTATATCCTTACTTTAACATTGCTTACCTTCCCGCTTGTATTGTAGAAGGTAACATTTACGTATGTGGTTATCCCTCTGCTGTAATTCAGCACTGGGTATTCAATATCCATACTGCCCATAAGAGCCTGTCCTGGATATGTGTTGTTGGGGATTATTCCTATTGTTGAGTAATTGTACCCTGCAATGTTATTATAAATCGCCTTTACTGTAAGGTTGACCGCAGTTGCGTTGTATATGTTGCTGTTAGCTTTATATGTAAAATACGCTATACCGTTGATATTGGTTGTTGTTGGTATCGTTAATTTCCCGCTGGTATATGTTGCTATAAGTGTTGCGTTTATCGGGGCATTCCTGTACATTGTTTTTACATATCCTCCTATCGTTTCACCTGGCCTTACATATGTGCTGTTGTATATCACACTCACATTCAATTCATCTGGTAGTATGAGTACTGTTCTCTCTATCGTTGCATTGGTGTAATTGTACCCATGCACTACACAGTATATCGTATCGTTCTGGGGATAAAATACATTGTTAGGCATAAGATACGCTTTGAATATTCCATTGCTGTTGGTATACCCGTAGATAATTACCTTAGAGTTGTTGAACCTTCCATATTGGTTGGAATACATCGTTACGTTCATACCCACTAATGGTATATTGCTCTGATTTGTTACCTTCATTACCAAGGTAGAATTCTGCCCCCCAGAATATAAAACATTGGGCGTTGCAGTCAAATTCAAAGTCATATTGCCTGGTATTAGGTTCAGTGTAATATTGGAATAGGAAGGCAAATATCCACTGGAAGTCACTATGGCTTCTATCTGGACAGACTGGGCACTGCTTAAACTTGCAGTTTCATAATAGGTAACGTTCCACCATCTTGACTTTAAATTATTAAAACTCGTCTTATTTAAATGACCCAGGTTATTTCCATAGATTATATTCATGCTCAATGCCCATGTTGTTGAAGCCGTCAAAGCAATTTCAATATGGCTTGTATTGGATATGCCTAGATTTATCGTTGAGGGTTTGGCAGTGGTTGTTACACCCAAGCTTTTTGCAGGGCTTACATAGAATAGCTCGTAATACACATGTGGATAGAAATAGGATTTGTTGTTACCAGTTGATACATAAATCCTTATAAGAAAAGAGGTGTTCTGGTATACTATAGGAGCTGTCCATGTTGCTTCTGCTGGAGCTGATGTTCCAGTAAATGACTTGTAGCTTGTTTGCTTGTTTGAGAAACTTCCGAAACCAAGTGAATTGAAAACCACTTCTGTATTGTATACAGATACATTCGATAAAGAGGAAGAATTGTACCATGTTGTGTTGACGAACAAGGATAAATTCCCACCACTGGGCACTGTACGTGAACCTGTAGATTGCCCATTTATTGTATAGCTTATATTCCCGTTGAGTTTTGGAGTATTGAAACACAGCACATTACCTGCGCTGTTGTATACATATAAACTACCATGTGCAATAATAGGAGAACTATATATCCACGAACCAGTATTATATTCCCATAAAACGTTGAAATCTGTAGTGTTCAGAGCGTATATTATGTTACCATCAGATGTATATATGATTCCATTTGATATAACAGGATTTGTATAGGAAGGATATTTGCCAAGATTGAACTGCCTAGCAGGCATAGCATAAGAATTGGTATTAAATGTAAGATCATAGTAAGTAAAATTCAATAAAACGTTGTTGTCAGATGAACCATTATAATCATTGACTATCATGAAAAAATCCCCGTTGTAATATAAGGGGGTCGAGTTAGTAAAGTTGTATTGGGGAGGGACATTGCCTGAACTTCCGTTAAATAAATATTCGTAATATAGCTGTGATAATCCTCCTGTTGTATAATTGTAAGTATCTATTTCCCATAATCCATGGTGTGTATTTTCATAGTAATACACATAATCTATCTCTTTATTTCCAGAATAACTAAACGCAATGGGAGAGGAATAAGACCACTCATCGTAAGAGTTCCCATAGGTGTTGAATGATCCAAAGGTTCCGTCGGCCTTGAAAATATATTGCAATGTAAAATGTGTACTACTACCTGCTGTAGTGCTCGTAGCATAAATACTAAAAGGTGACCCATAGTAACTCAACCCATTGTATATAGGTCCATTAGAATTCCAGCCAGATGTAGCAACATAAGTTACACCGGAAGAAGTAATATTAAATGAAAATACTGCCTCTTTTTTCTTAGAATATGACCATATGGCAATAAACCCATATGAACCATCATTATCAGATGCAAGCAAGGGTGATGCAGATACAAAATTTTTTTTGGATGTAGCAATGTTATATAAACTAATAAACGTAAGGTTTTTACCAGTTGTTGCATTAATGCCATATACAATTGCATTTTTATTTACATTACTGTTAGCAACTGCCATAACCGTATTATGAGATACTACAGCAGATAAATTAAACGTATATCCATTACCAGCATAAAAAATCCAGTTTATATTACCATCTGTGTCATTTATAGAATACAGGTAAGAAGTATTGTAACCACCTACAATGATTGAATGATTGTAATCGATCATTTCTGGCATGTTGGGTATTCCAGTATCTGGAAGGGTTGCGGTATTGCCAGTCGGCAAGGTTATATTCCAGGATAAATTCCCCACCATGGGAGAAGTGCTGTTAATAACCGCATTTTTGGAGGGATTATTGAGCCATTGGTTCCATGCAGTATTTCCATTATTTGGCTTATTGGAGGTAAAGGATGGGTATGCATAAACTGAATTATTATTATTGATAGGATATCTATAAAATATGGGTGTACCTAAACTGATAAGCATTCCAAACAAAATGGTAAAAAACATTAAACACTTCAGCTTATTCCTACACATCATTTTATAATTCCCCTCATATATCTATCCTTTATTATAGTATAAACATTATTTATACTTTTTTTTAAATTGTATCAAATTGTATTTATATTTTTCGATAATGTATACGTGCATACCTAAATTATGGATTACAGCGCATTATCCTATCAGTAGTATAACCAATCATTTTGATACATTTTATTGACTATGTTCAAAAAATATTTTATGATATCAATGGAATATACTCATAAAACACAAAATTCATTATATGAAACAAACATCCTAAATCCCTTCTCTTTATATAGTAATGTATAAATATATGATTGAACACTATAAAAATAAAGGTATAGTAATGGACATATTGGAAACGTATAAATTATTCAGAATATACGTAGCCTTACTGTTAGTAATCGCAATGCCTCTGGTAATAATATGTCCATCCGTCGATGCAAAAAATACAGCCCAGAATAAAATAATGCTACATGGCAATATCAAAATGGAAAGTCATTACCAGATTACTTTCTATGAACAGGGATTGCCAGGCACAACTCTTTGGTATGTAAATCTCTCGAATGGAGAATCCTTTTCATCTACACAAAGTGCAATATCTTTTGATCTGGCAAATGGGTCTTACAATTACAAAATCCCTCTATCAAAGGCACATGTATATGGTCTTAACGTAACCTATCATCCTATTCCGTCTACTGGTTTATTTCATGTCAATGGGTCAAGTGCAATAATACACATTAAATTCCATCCAAAGATAGGTGATTTCAATGAATATTTTATAAAAATAAATAGCCAAAACTTTACATTGCCTGATTTCAATCCAAATTTCAATAGAAAATATATTTCAGTTAATGTGGAAAAAGAAGCACCTATATTTTCAAGGCATAACCCTTTCCATCATTCAGGATATTTTTATATAAACACATCCAATATGCTTGTATTCTACAATATTGAAACCAAAAAGGTTATTCCGTTGCATAAGTTTCAGCTTCTCTATGAATCTCCCCAAAATTTTAACAGAGGGTATGAAAATTATTATCAAAATATAAATGGTTCAATACAGTATATCTACATAACAGGTACACCATTCCCCCATAACCTTACAGAATATATAGAAGCCTACAATCTCTATAACCATTCTTTTGTGCTTTTTGATACTGGAATCAAACTTACTTCATGGAACAATTATTTCGATAATGATATCATTGACAATGAAGGATGGACTTTATTTGTTCAAGGTGGACCGGGTATAGCTTATTTTCAAAACATCTACACAGGCAAAACAGTAAAATATGAAGGTGTTTACACCTTTGGTATGCCCCAGGGAAACAGCCCGTTTTATGTCCCATCCATGGATACCGTTGCTGAAAGCTATGCATTGGGTGGGGTAACATACTTTGATTTTCTTTATTTTAATACAACCACCCATAAAGTATACTCCAAAATTATTGTATTTAATGATCCAGGGGCAAATTACGACGCCAACAACCTACCAGGATATTTCGATTTGTTACCAAATGGTACTGTTTTGATGTGGGCATATTCTGCATTAGAAGGTGAAGGGTATGGAACCAAATACGTGATAAATTCCTTTTATATCTACAAAAACATTTCTAAAGATGCAGGTGCAATGAACAAAATCGTTGTAGGCATCGCTGATTCTGAATTAACCAGCAATAATATGCAAATATCCACTTCACATATGATAACCCAGGGAGGATTTTTTAATAATCCAGAAAATCAAGCTTTATACGTTAATTTTTTCAACCAATCATTATTTTACAGCATCAATAACCCTTACCTAAATTACCTGATTACCCATATCAAAAGGCATACCAACGATGAATTTGAAGACGCAACTTATACAGGATATGCAGAATCTATTGGAAGTTCCATTCAATTCGGGACCAATCTAAACTCTACCAATGAAACAATGCTGCTATACTGGATACCCCAAAACACGACGGAGTTTTTAAAAAACTATTATGTTGTAATAAAAGAGCAGGGCTTGCCAAATGGAACAAAGTGGTATATGAACCTGAGCAACGGTGAAAGTTATTCTACAACAAACAATACCCTTAGATTAATTGAAAACAACGGTACCTATGCATATTACTTAACATCTGAAAACAAGAATTATTATGGCATAAACAAAGTTTTTATCGTCAATGGATCAAATATATCCATAAATGTTGTATTTGTAAAAAAGATATTCTATAAAATATATTCTAATGAACAGGGCTTGCCAAATGGAACAAAATGGTATATGAACCTGAGCAACGGTGAAAATTATTCCTCCAATAATAGCACTATAATATTAACTGAGTTCAACGGAACATACAGTTACGTTACATCCTGTGCAAACAAAATATACCATTCAAAAGGAGGGATATTTACTGTTAACGGAGCCTCAATGGTGTTGAACATTCCCTTTACCAAAGAGATGTATAAAGTATCTATTAAAGAGCAGGGCCTTCCCATAGGTACGGAATGGGGAATCAACTTAAGCGATGGAGAGAAATATTACAGCAATAACAACGCTATATCCTTAATTGAAGTCAACGGAACTTACAGATATACATTGATATGTGAAAATCATAATTATCATGGTGTGAACGGTTCCTTTACGGTGAATGGTTATAACAAAACTGTAACTGCTTTATTTGTTAAAATAATGGTTTATAAAATAATGGTTAAAGAACAAGGCCTGCCAAAAGGCACAAGATGGTATATGAACCTGAGCAACGAGAGCTATTCGTCTATCAACAATACGATTGTTTTAATGGAATTCAACGGTACCTACAGGTACACTGTAAGCAGTGCAAACAAGGTGTATTATTCAAAGGGGGGAGTATTTACTGTCAATGGTGGGTCAATAACAGTAGGAGTAAATTTTACAGAAATGCTGTATAGGGTAATCGTAAAGGAATATGGCCTGCCAAAAGGCACAAGATGGTATATGAATCTGAGCAGTGGTGCAAATTATTCCACCAATAACAGCACAATCACTTTATCTGAAAGCAATGGCACTTACTGGTATGTAGTTGAATCATCAAATCAATCATATAGTATTTCCAATTACTCATACATGATAAATGAAAATGAAAATCTTTTTGTAATTAATGGAAAACCGCTTTACATACAAATATACTTTGTAAAAGAATATAATTCTCAGAACAGCACACAATACAACTATACAGATCAAAACATTAATGCTTCATCATTAGGTGATGATTATCTCAATATGCAGGTTTACTTCTTGGTTGGAATAATCATAACGATCTCTGCTATTGATGCTGTTTTGGCAGTACAGAGGTTATGGTATCATAAAAAATAAAAAAGGATAATATGTACGATTTAGAGGAAGATCTAGAGGATCCAGATATTTTGATTGAAGTTGAATCATTGCAAATTGAAAAAGGCTTAAGTGATTATAGAGAATGTTGGTTCAGAAAAGGGTGAACGGGGATATTGAAAGGCCTTGAGGACTAGTTAAAGAACATGATATGGATAATTAATACTGAACTGGCATGCAATATTTTCAATTCTATATAAAATGTAAAATCACAAAAAAAGGAGTTCCATGCTGCTGTTTATGAATTCCCTGTATTTTTCAAGTTTTTTCAGCGATAAAATCCTTTCAATTTTTTCTTTTTCTTGCTTATCAACTACAATAACCAAATAGCGGTTTTTTTTCATGGCTTTTTCAACATCTCTTACAATCCTTTCCAATTTTACACCGGAATATTCAGCCTCGATGTTTATGTTTCTCCCTTTTGATTTTTTCCAGTACTCGTTGTTTTCATACTTTTTTAGTTTACCCAATGCTTCACCGGGGGTTTTTAAATCTCTCTCTTTAATAAATACAATCTCCCCATCTGGTGTTTCCATGAATTTCCCCTGTGCAGGTATTTCCATTGAAATGCCTTTACTGTGAAAATATTCGAAAGCACGTTTAACCAGATTAGCATGTTCAGGGCTCTCTTTAGAAGCACCTCTCCAAGGGTAACCACCCATGCGATAAGTCCCCAGCTCTGTAAGGGTACCGTCTTCGTTAAATACTGGACCATGTACATAACCGATTTCCACATCATTCCATATATCTTCATTGATGCTTTCTGCAGGCAACAGATCAGTATCAAAAGGTTCTGTTTTATATGAAAAAATTTCATTGCCCAGCTTGGCAAAGCCATGGTAAGGTTCTAGTGTAATGAGGGATTGATATATCATATCGTTGTTTATCTTTGAAGATATGAGCGTATCAGAAAAATATCTAGAATCTCCTAAAGAGGAATTGAAAAAAAGCATGTTGGAAATATTACTTTTGATCGATGCCCTTACCTCAGGCTGTAACATATCCAGACCCTGGGTTGAAAGCACTAAGTGCAAATGGTATTTCCTGCCCTCAGACAAAATTGAGCTGAGCATAGGTGTCGTGAACATGTTGAGTTCATCAACAATGAGCATGGCCTCCCTGTGCACAAATGAACTGGAAAGTGCCTTCATGAAAAGGTATATTATCAATATCGAACCTGTCAGGGAAGCACCATCGATGCCCAGAAGAGACTCATCAAGGTCAAATACAATTCCATCACATTGCTCCATAGCCCTGGAAAAAGAAAGTTCATGAACAGAAGGGGACAAAAAGCCTTTCATATAATCATTCAACAACAGCTCTGAAATCCTAGCTAAAGCAGGCGTTAATGCATCCGGATACCTTTTTTCCAGTTTTTCAAGTTCATCAAGCAAGTCCTGTGCCATGGGGTTCAGGCTCGAAGAAAGCATATTGATTCTGTATTCACGGTTTGTAAGCATGGTATACAGCATTTCCAGATTTCCATGGTTCTCTATAACGACATACGACATGATTTCCAGTATCCGGCCCATTCTGAATCCAAAATATTCATTGCTGGTATGGCTCATTTTATGGAATATATGTGCAATGTTTTCTGCCAAGACGCTTTTGTTCATTTTCCCTTCAATAGAAAAAGGGTTTATTCCTGCATTGCCTTCATGATCGGGTTTTATATATGCAATCTGTTTATTCCCCTGCCTTGCCTGCGAGTAAAAGCTTTTCGCCAGATTGCTATGGGGGTCTATCATGAATACAAAGTTATTTCTAGCAATCCATTCATAGGCAATCTCTCTCAATGCGCTGGATTTCCCGAAACCACTTTTGCCAACAACAACCATATGGTTCTGCATGATTTTGCTAGCAATTTCCCCTGCACTTATTACTTTCAGGTTTATCGAGGTATGTGCTCTATACCTCCTGTTGTATTCAACCAAGGAATAAAATCCTTCCGTTGCCAAATAAGAATTGAATCTCATCTTGCTCAAATCGTAAAATCCTTCAGCATTACTTTTTTTGTAATCGATCTTGTTCAATTCCAAAAAAGATTCAAACGCTCTGGTTTCGATCCTATTTTTGAAGTTGGCAGCTATTTTTGCGCTTCCTATATATTTGGAGAATCTATTGCAGCATAGCAGAAATAAAAAAACAAGGTTATATTCATGGATCTTTTCAACAAGTGGTGCTATGTTTCCACTCAAGGAATATTCTGTTCCCTCCATTTTTCCATACGGTGTATCATAAAAAAGTGCCTCCATTGTTCCTCTGTATTGGTGGTAAAATAAATCCCTCTGCTCCTGATTGTAAAAATACAGGTAAAACTCTCCATCGTATGCAAAAATAGCGATATATGAATCTTTAAGTGTGCTGTTTATCCCAGTGACGAACTCCTCTAACATTCCATAATGGATGGAACTGACCTTTAAACCGTGCAATTTGATCATTGTTAATAATAAAGTATACTCTATTCAATATTTATTTTGCTATCTTATTTTATGATCCGGGCAAATATATCAAAAAAATCAAAAATAATATTGAATGTATACGATTTTATATGATCCTGCCCGTTTCTTTTTTTCTTCTATCCCTTAAATTGAAAATCAATTGTTGAATATCAACAGCTTTATCCGGCAATAACGCCTGGAATACATTGGAGCCACTGAACGTATTGGTGCCATATCCTGGTGTACCGACAATACTGCCCCCTATCGGTGTTATAACCAGTGAGGAAATGCCCAGCATCCTATCCAGAATCTGTCTGCTTATGATCACATCAGCAATGTTCTCCAAAGGGATAGAATCTATAATATACCCTATAATACCCCTCTGCCCTACAACACGGTGGTTTGTTATCCCGTAATAATATTTGTTATAAGCAATATTTGCCACAAAGAACGTTACCAATATCACCACTAAAAATATAACCCCCAGTATAACCAGAACATCCACGGCAAATACCATATCATTCGGGGTTGTTTTGATCAGCAAAATAACGGCTAAAAACAAATAAAGGAAAGCGAGTCCACTTACCAAACCTATTGTAAATTTCACAATGAATTGGTTTTTTTCAGGAGTAATGATCGCGTGAACCTTTTCACCCGTCTGTAGTTGAAAAGGTAGATCCCCTGGAAGCACGTTTATGGTTTCATACTCGTTTTCATCCTGGAGTAATGATTCATTCTGCACACTCCCATTTTCCTGATAATCCATATCCACCTTTCTACCGCATGAGGAACAGAAAACAGCTCCCTCCTTCAGTGGGCTACCACAATATGAACAATATCTCATATGCATCTACATATCCTATCTTATTGATTATATTTAAATATTTTCCGGCATTATATATAAATATATGAATGGTTCCCCTTATAGAATGTTCCTTTCATAGTATATCATACAGAATGACCGTTTTGTAAGGTAAAAAAAAACATGATTACAATAAGCATAAATATAATTAGGTATATTGTTATTTAATGACCTTAAAAAATTCAAAATATGTAGAAGTAGCTATGGTTATGTCTTTACTCATGATTTTGGGTTCAGTTGCTGTTATGCCAAGCTACGGGTATTTGAATAAAAACCAGCCTACATCATTATATATTGTTATATCCCCCACATACACAAGCACAAAAGTCAACAGCACAACTAGATATACAATCTCAACTTTTGAAAACAGTACCCTTATCAATGTATCCCTAAACATAACGCTTGATTTCTATAATGGGTCTGGAATCTCATATGTAATGAATATCAGCTATACCAATCTTTTTACAGGGATGTATCAGTTTTCTTACAAAGCAAATATGTCTGGATTCGGCGTTTTCACAGTAAAAGCCAGATACAAAGATGATTTTTCGAATGAAACAGCATCTATTTATGTAAACAATGGCAATCAATTCACAATCCCTTCCTATAGTCTTATAGGTTATGTATTGCCGTATTCCAACATTTCCCCGGGAGGTAATGTAAGTGTACAGGGGTATATCTATTACAATTCAAGTTTAACCCATATACCATCATACAGCTCTTTATCTGTACAGTTTGCCCCGACGTATTATACTGGCACGCCTGATTACACAACAATCAATTCCAATGTGGAAAACACTGGCTATGCATACTGGGTAAATTTCTCTATACCTAAATATATCAATGAATCCGGAACGTTTTATCTTGGACTGGAAGGGCAATCGATCGGTATATTCAATACCTATTTATTCACTTACAATTTCTACAATATATGGGCAAAATACACAGGGAATACTGTATACATAGGGGCATATTGGAATAATGGAAGTGCGATATACAATGCTTCTGTGTCAACCTATTTATCCAACAATTCAAACAATCTGCCCAATCTTATTACAGGAAAAACCAATGATAAAGGCATATTCGCATTCAATATTACCAATACTGTAATTTCAAAAATATATGGATTTGTTAACTACAATGGATACAGGCAAGGATTTTCAATAAGCTTATTGGGCCAAATCCCTGTAATAAATTTCGAAAAAGATCAATACGGTTATTCTGATAATGTATATATGCTCTATGGACAATCAATCAACAATCTGTTAAACGCCATGGCTTACTTCAACAATTCAATCCTATCAAATACAAACATATATTATATGGTTTACTTAAGCCCGGCAGGGTCTAACCAACAGAATTATATCGTATCTGGAAAAACACAGACGAATCAGAATGGATTGTTCAGCATACCCATCAATATAAACCTGAACGATTCCAATATATTGAAAGATGGAACCAAAATTTATACGATCTATGTAATATTAAGGGTTTATATAAGCAATAAAATATGCAATCTAGATTATGACAAGGATGTAAACGGGACATATTTCACAACAATCTATATGATAAATTATATTGACAACCCTTATGTAGGAAATATGTCAGTCTCATCTTATTCGATCTCAAATGGGTTCATACATTTCACACTGAAAGCTCCGCAGGGCTATGCCCTCGCACCTATCAATATTCTAATGGATTCCAACATGGGTACGCAAATTCCTCTGGTGGGAGGTAGTGTTGGCATTAAACAGAATGCTTCAGTTCTGGTATCTTCTCCAGTAGTATTACCAAGAGGTAATACGTATACAGTAAGTATTTATGTGCCTCCCTTATTTAAAAACTCCAGCTATAATGTTTTTGCCTATGGAATTACGATTGAAGGCAATGCAAACAATGTTCATTCTGTTTTGCTTACCTGGAACTATGTTATATCCCAGGATACAAGCTCAACAAACATCCCAAATATTATCATGGATGGGAGCACCGTAAGCCTGATGGCTATAGCTGGTGGTCTGATTGTTGCAATTCTGATTCTTGTTGTAATCGGCAAGAAAAAACAAATGATGGATAAATACAGGCAGCAGGGCACATCAAACCTGGAAAGTTCAGATAATATGCAGCAGCAAAATATGAACCAGTCAGAGGAATACCAGCAACCACCTTTACAACCATGAACCATGGCTATTTGAATTAAACAATTCTGGATTTTAAAATTTTATTTTTAAACTATCAAGATTAAATTCTATTTGATAATATATAATTATGATATTTTAGATATGATAATTTTTATATAATGATATCACGTACAATAAACAAGGTGTATTTTATGTTAAAAAAGGCAAGCTGGGTTGCGCTTTCCATGGCGATGCTGTTGCTCATAAGCATGTTTTATATTTCCCCTGTACATACTACCAATGCTAACACTCCAGCTGTTTCCAGTTTATTGAAAAACAACAATACCAACAAAAATGTTATACAGCACGTAAAAAACGTTGAGGGTAATATTGGCAAATTGTTAAAAGCTAAAAAGATAAATCCAAAATACATGTTCGAACCCAATTTCAATGCAGTTTATTCTAAAAAAGAGAATATTGTAAAACCACTGTATACAACAGGGCCTGCTCCCATGGGCATTGCCTACTATGGAACCTTTGATAACAGCACATTTATAACCAATACTACAAGCTATGAAGCCATGCTGAACCTTTCCTCCTTCAATGCCTCATATCCAGGAGATACGCAAAACGGTATGCCCAATTCTGTATCTGTACAGCTCAATACTGTATTGTCCAATGTTACTCTGTTTGGTAACGATAGCTATGTATTCTGGACACAGAACGTTGTTGAATTCAACGGCAGGTCCATGCAATTCATCGACAATATATGGAACTTCTCCAATTCCAATTTTGAGATGAGCATGAATTCAATGTTGAAGCACAGCGGTATTTTATCTACGCAGTATTATTATGCAATAGGGCCATCGTTCAATATATCCTACCCGTTTTCTCTCAAGCTTTACAACAACGCAACAGTTGAAAGCAATAACGATGCAATGTATTTCAATTATTCCCTGTACACAGGTGGAAAGGTTTACTCCGGTTCCTACGATATGGTTATTTTCAGCTCCAATTCCTCTAAAACAATCGTACCTCCCCATTTTGAAGTGAATGGCAGGCAGTATACCCCCACAACATTCATACCCTATGATGCGGAACTTATATTCGGAGGTCCTGGAGATGGGTCAAACACAGTAATAAGCAATATAAGTGGTTATGATACCCTTATGTATATGTCCAACGGTGTATATAAACCCATAAATTCCTCTTACAATGTTGGATCTGAAACAGGCGAAACTTCAATGGGCATATCAACGTGGTGGAGTGTAAGAAATAGCATGCCCGTTGAGCATTTAAGCCAGGGACCATCCTTTATCATGCCATTGTGGAATGAATCCAGCGGTATATCTAAAGGGCACATTACAATATCAGGTTCTGTTAATCCTTCTTATGCATTTGTGTTCATGGCACCCTATAACCAAAAGAATCCGATGGCACTGAACAACACCTCTTATTCACCTACGATGCCAGATGGCTCTTTTTCTTTCAATCTTGCCCCTGGAAATTATGAATTTGAATTCATGGCTAATGGATACTCCCCCTATTTTGCCAATGTATCCACCAATACCATATTAAGTGTAACAATGACAAAGGCAGATCTATATTACACTCCCATATACATCAATACCAACTCACAACTTGCAAGCATGAGTTCTTCTGGGATTTTAAATGGACAGGGTACGTACTCATCGCCTTATGAAATCGACAACATATCCCTCAAAGTATCTCCCTACTTTACAGGTATAAACGGGTTTGGATATTCCGATTTCATTGCTGTGTATATACTCAATACCGATAACCATCTAATTATCAACAATATAACAGTGCAGAACACGATCTTTATCGGGTTTAACGGTGCAATGATCAATCTAAGCTATCCGTTGTTGAATAAATACACAATATACCTTTCCTCCAATGTGACTATATCCAATATAAAAGAGAATTTTACCAATGCTTCATCCATGATTGCCATATCAAGTATAACGGATGGATACGTCATATTTTCAGCCGTTCAAACAAGCAATATTACATTGTCTAACAACAACATATCGTATTATCATATGATATACAGCATTGGTCTTATGGGATTATTCAACAATAAAACCTATTTGAAAAACAACTTCTTCCTTGGATTGTATATGGTGATCGCACTGGAATATTCCAACAATACATATATGTCATATAATAAAATATATGTGGGGTTAATGGGTGTGGTATATGTTAACGGAATCCATGATGATATTCACAACAATACTTTCTATAATTATTTCAACATAATGCTTTACAGTATAGACCATTCAATAATCTATAACAATAGCATAGAGGGTATGATAGCACTCGAATTGTCAAACTCTACACACAATTTAATTTACAACAACATTATCAATGCAATGTACAACAACGCAACAGCGCAAAACAACTCATGGAATATAACGGCTAAAAAAGGAACCAATATAATAGATGGCCCGTATACAGGAGGAAATTACTGGTCCGGGTACAACGCGTACAATGAAACTAACGGTTTTGGAAACGCTCCATACAATGATTCCGGTATGATATTCCCCTATGATTATCATCCCCTAGTTTATCAAGGGATTCCAATATTCTTCAATGAAACAGGCCTTCCCAAAGGCACTGAATGGTCTGTTAAACTGGGAAACACAACAAAAGAATCAACAACAAACTGGATGGTTATACATGTAAAATCTACAGGTGGAAAAATGAACTATACAATATATCCAGTAAGTAATTTCTTCTTTATATCCTACTCTGTAAGCGGTATTTCAGAGGGGTATCTGAATCTAACTAACCATACCCAGACAGTATTTGTAAAATTTGTTCCATACCATGCTTATAATGCAGTTTTTAATGAAAAGGGTCTTCCACAAAACGTTTTATGGGGTGCTGAAATTATCATGCCCATGCCTTATTTTTCAACCTATGAAAGTTTTACTATAAATAGCGGTTATAATGAAATCGTTTCCCTGCCCAACGGTACATATCAATATATCGCAACATATGTTAATGGCTATACCCCTGTACCATCAAAAGGATATTTTACCATAAATGGTGGCAATACCTCGATACAGATCAATTACGTGAGCAATGTAACGGTAAGCAAATATACAGTATCTTTCAATGAATCTGGCTTGCCTGCAAACACTACATGGGGTGTTACCATAGGCAACATAACCAACTATACTGATTCTAACAGCCTTGCATTTACGCTTAATAACGGGTCTTACTCTTACAAAATATACGGACCATCCTCGTACAACGCTATACCAAGTTACGGAATAATAAACGTTAGTTCCAACATAACCATGCAGATTAAATTCGTTCCTATCGTAAGGAAATATACAATATCTTTCATAGAAAACGGTCTTCCTGCAGGAATGGTATGGAGCATCAAATTCAACGGCAGTTTGTACAGCAACAATGCAACAAGCATATCATTCATCATGCCTAACGGTACGTATTCCTATCAAATAATGCAGGTGAAGGGGTACTCCTCCAATGTTACATACGGAAACATAACGGTCTATGGAAAGAACACGTCTGTTTACATCAACTGGGAATTCCTATATGAAATCTATTTTGTCGAACACGGTCTTGCCAATACAACCTGGAGTGTAACCTTCAATGGAAAGGTATTGAGTTCTTCAAGACCAGTTATTACTGCCTTTGCACCTAATGGAACATACAGTTATAAAATCGGCAGTATCCCTCATTATTATTCCAATATTACCAGCGGAAATGTAACAATAAACGGTAGCGGGAAAACGATTTACGTGGGATGGGTAATTATCCCCCTAAAATACACAGTAACCTTCGTTGAATCTGGCCTTCCTGCCAACACTTCATGGAGTGTTATCTTCAATAACAGCAAGAAATCCTCTACAGGTGCTATATCTTTCATTGCCATCAATGGGACATACGGTTTCTCTATTGTTTCCATGGCAGGATATTCATACACCGTAAAGAATTACACGAACTACATTACAATCAAAGGCAAAAATTTAACAATATACGTTGCCTTCTCAAGCAATACCTCAACAGGAAATATACTTTCTGGCAATATGCTGTATTATTCTTTGGGTGCCATCCTTATCGTGATCATACTACTGATAGCCATTGCAATGTACATGAAAAGAAAGAAAAGCGAGCCAAAGACTGTCAAGGCAGAGGTAGTACAAGAAAAAGAACATGATGAATCAAAAACAGATGAAGCAAAACAGAATACGGATAATGACAATTAACTAACCTTTTTATCTGATTCTATATTAAAACAAAAAAGGGTGAAAATAATCCAGCCTAAACTAAAGAGTACAATCAATTGAAAACTAAAAGTATAATATTATTAATTACAAATCACAAGTCCAATGAGAGGGAATATACCAGTGGAATATGAATAAAATAAATGATAGGGGGTTTATACTTCTGTAACACTGGTAATGTTACAGTTCTTCAAAGGCATTACAAATCCAATAGAATATTCTCTGCTATGTACTTTACAATAGAATTATATACTGAATGAAAACATATTCTATTATCGTGTTCAATACAAAAACGGAAATAAACAAAAGGAACATTTTTCCAAATGTTTTACATAAGATTTACTACAACAATCTATCTCCAGTTATTTTCCTGATCGCTCTGTCCATCACCTTTGCAGAATTGTTTACAGGCTCTACCCTTTTCTACAATCTTTTCAATCCTGTCAGCCTTTTGTTGCTCATCGGCCTTTACGGTGGAGGTGTTGTAGCAATACGTGAATTCACTGTCCATTATAAATGGGAATGGCCAGCCTTGCTTCTATTGGGTTCTGCTTATGGTATTGTCGAAGAAGGATTTGCTACCAAAACCTTTTTTGACCCTGGCAAAGCAGGGTTTTTAGGAATTTTCGGCAGGGCGTACGGTGTTAACTGGGTATGGGTGGTATTAATAATAGCTTTTCACGCGATATACACCATAACGTTGCCTGTATTGCTCCTGAGGGTTGCATTTCCATACACCAATGGAAAGCCTATTGTTCCATCATGGGGGAAATACGCAGGATTGACCTCCTTTACAGCAACTGCAATCCTTCTGTTCTTTTTCGGGGATAAAACCTATTTCCCTTCTTCTGGTTTAATAATATCCTTTGCTTTATTATCTATTGTTTTTGTATTGATTGCAGTATCTTTTCCTTCCGGGTTTTTCAATAAATGGGCGTACAAAAGGTCTGTCAATACAAGGAAGATTGCCATTGCCGGCGCTATGGCTGTATGGATGGCAGTTTTCATCAATGGTATAGCTCCACTGTTTATTCCCATTCCCTTTCTTATAATATTGATGGATGTTATTCTCGGAATTTCAACCCTATGGATTGTGCTTGACTCAGGAATGATCTCTAATAACCACCGTACAATAATTGCACTTTCTTCAGGCCTTTTATCCTTCTGGATTGCATACAGTGCAATTATTGGAGCCATTTATGACTACGGGGTAGAAATTGCAACGGTTCTGGTAATTGCAATTCTGTATTATCTATGGATTAAAGCTAACAGATTATCTCCTGAGAGTAAAAACCCATCCATATAGAGATAATATTCAAATGCAATTTGAAACATATCTCACATCGTTTATTTTAGCTTTTTATCTGTTGTCGAAACCAAAATTATTATACTAGCTGAGAATGCAATAACAGATGCATAAATATAGGAATAGGCAGGACTGGCAAAATAAAGAATGCCCATAATAATATTGCTAGCAAACAGCCCTATACTTCTAGAAGAGGTTAAAGCCCCCATGTTTTTGCTCAGTTCTTTTGCTTTAGATACCAGTGCAATAATGGTGGGTTCAAAGGTTTCTATGGCACCGAGAGAAAATCCCAGTATTATAGCACCGATGTAAAGAGCAATATTCAAGGATAATTCATAAGCTATTGCTATAGTGAGAGACCCTGCACCTGCTAGCCCGTATCCCAAATATGCCAGGGCTTTTGTTTTACTAATACTGTTAATACTTCCCAGGAAATATCCGGCAAGTGCAGATACCAGCATCATTGCACCGTAGGTCAAAACTCCATATATATCCGTAGATTTCTGAGCTATCGTGAGCACTGGAAATCCCATGCTATAGAAACTGAATCCATAGAGCATAGTGGAAAGAAGAACCCCCCTAAACAATTTTGAGTCTGCTTTATCTGTTTTATCCATTGATTTTTTGTTTTTTATATGTTTTTTTTCTTTCACAAAAAGTATGCATAATGTTGAAATTGTAATGGGTATAATGGATACTAAAAATATGATGTTGAATTTCAGATTTATATACAGTAATATTGAAAGCAGAGTAACTGCAGTTAGTGTACCCCCTATGTCAAGGGCATGTAAAAAACCGAATACTTTTGCTTTGTTTTCAGGGTTAGCCTCGTCGCTGAGCATTGCCCTTCTGGCAGGAGTTCTAAAATTACGGGCCCACCATCCAGTAGAAAAAACAGATATGGCTTCAACGGCGTTTGATGCGAATCCTGTAAATGATAATATGGGTATCAAGCTGTTTCCTAATATAGCCATCTTTTTACGCCCATACCGATCTGCAAGAATACCACCCAAATAACTGAATAATGCCCCCCCTCCATAACCAAGAGCTGTTGCTATTCCAAATATATAAACAGGTTCATGAAGGTATAGAACAATAAAGAGGGGAAGCCCTGCTATGATCATCTGATATCCTGAATCTGCAAAAAAGGCAGATAAGGAAAGCAGAAGTATATTCTTATTCAGCCATGCCATATACTACAATATAATCCCAAAGTATATAACATATTATTCATTGTATATACATATTCATACATACAAGTTTTTTACATTTTCATTTATATGGCAATTATTCGAGTTATGCACATTAGTTCAGAAACCACAAGGAACATTCTTTAGATTATACAGCATCATTGAATGTGTGTAATATTGATTTCAATAATACAAGAACAAAGGTACAGCGTATTTTTCATGCATGTTATGTTTAATGTTTACGGGATAGCTTTCTTAGATGTACTTTTCTTTTTTTTGTTTTCTGTTAGTATAGCTAAAATTTCATCTAATTTTCTATTATGTTCATCTAATTTTTTGTTATATTCTTTGAACTCAATAATAAAATTGGTTAAGGTTTCTGATATGAGTTTGTATTTATCGTCCAATCTATCAAACCGTGTATTCATGTCTGCGTGCATAGAATCAATTTTTTCACTCAATGTCGTCTTCACATCGTTTACAGAATCCTTTACCTCATTTATAGCGCTTTTTACTTCCCCCAATCCCTCTATCATATAGTTTCCACCTAAAATAATTGATTCCTGTGTCAATATCATATCACTCATATCTACGTTTTCTACTGTAAATCCTTCGTAACTAGGTGGGTTTTTGTATTCTTCACTTCCTTCATCGTATTTTTTTATTTCGATTACATGAGGTAATGCATAATTCTCTTCATTTTTAGATTTCTTGTTTATCTTATTCAAAAATTTATTTTCTGTTTCAGTATCAGGGCAATCAATATATATTTCAACATCGCCAGATGGGAGATTTTTTATAGAACCCTTTATACCATACATCAAAGCAATATTCCTAACCAACGCTCTGTATCCAACACCCTGTACATTGCCTTTAACGATCAACTTTGATCTCATAATATTTAACAATCCCTTTTTATATATTTAATAATTTTATGGTATATCTCTATTGAATAAAGGAGTTTAATCTATGATTTATAACCATTTATTATTATCCATTACTTTGAATCTTTATTTTTGTTTTATATTTTCTATGACAAAAATAGAGCGTTAGTACGATTTATTCAATATAGTAAGGATGTGTGCAAAAGGTAAAAGGTTTAACAACTTATCGTATGCTATGCCATTATGTGAATATACCCTGTATTGATGTTTTCCAAATATTAGCAGTTCAACTGCTAATTTTATATTGAATACTAGCAGTACAACTGAAAGTTTTTATAATAATATTTGATATGGTTAAATATGGCAATGAACGATTCTTACCTTACAAGAGTAATAACTGACCAAAAAAGCGTGGTAGAGGAATTGATGTCCAAACCCTCAATAATAGATAGGGAATTTAGTATATTAATAAAAAAAGAAATTGACAAATCCCATATTACTGTTTTAACAGGCATAAGGCGATCAGGTAAATCCACCTCTGCACTACTGGCGGTTAAAAATACCAGTTATGTTTATATTAATTTCGACGACCCTGCTTTATACGGCTTTTCTATCCAGGATTTTAAAGTGCTTGATGAAGTCATCTCCAAATTAAAGCCGTCTTATATCATATTGGATGAGATCCAAAATGTTAGCGGTTGGGAAATGTACGTTTCTTATATCAAATCAAATAAAAGGTACTTAATAACTGGAAGTAATTCCAACCTTCTGTCAAGCGAATTTTCCAGTAAACTTACCGGTAGATATATAGCATACAATATCTTTCCCTTCTCTTTCTCTGAATTTCTCAAATATAAAAATATTGAGGTTAACCAATATCTTACTGAAGATATAGCAAAAACAAAAGAATATTTAAGTGAGTACATCGAACTAGGTGGTTTTCCTGAATCATATGATTTAGGAAGAAGATACTCTCTACAGTTATTCAATGATATTCTTATAAAAGATGTAGAAAATAGATTTAAAATAAAAAAGTACACCATGCAATTCAGGGAGATGTCTAAATATTTGATGTTAAATACTGGGAATGAAATAAGCTATTCTAAACTGGCACGAATATTCAAAATAGGCAGTTCAAATACAATAAAAAAATATTTTTCATTGCTGGAAAGTGCATATCTTGTATGGCATCTAGATAAATTTTCCACTAAATTTAAAGAATCTTACCTATCCCCCAAAAAAATATATTCTATAGACACAGCTATTTCAATAAGTATGGGTGTAGATAAAAATTTAGATAAAGGTAGGCTTCTGGAAACATTGATAGCAATAGAGCTTCAAAGAAGGAAATCTTATATTTCACCGGAGCTTAATATATATTACTGGAAAAATTATCTCCAGCATGAAGTGGATTTTGTGATTGCTAAAGGTAAAAAAGTTGAGCAGCTTATCCAGGTATGCTATTCCTTAGAGAATGAAGATACAAAGAATAGAGAAATAAGATCCCTTCTCGCAGCGTCAAAAGAATTAAAGTGCAGTAATCTGTATATATTAAACTGGGATAGAGAAGATACAGTAAAGATAGAGGGAAGTGAGATCAAAATAATCCCTGTATGGAAATGGCTATTATTCCCTGATTAGCTATTTATTAATTTTTCTATTAATGAAATTCAAATATTAGCAGTTCAACTGCTAATTTTATATTGAATGCTAGCAGTACAATTGAAAGCTTTTATATGGACATAGAATCTATTTTATTACTGAGTTATTAAATCCATGGTTTATAGTGTACAGTGCAATCTTCATTACACAATTTTCTATTCCTATCCATACAGAACTTTAAGGACACAATATAGTATTTGAAAAGTTAATGAATTATAACAACACTATACAAATAAACAATCTATATTAATGCCCAATCTATTTTATTGAAAAATTATATTCTAAACGATGAATTCTACTTTATGTTAATTCTCATTTCAATTTCTCCTGTTTGATAGAAACCAATACTTTTATAAAATTCAATGTTTTCATGATTGCAAGACAAAACAATTTTATAGCAATTCCTTTCGTATGCTTTTCTAAAGAGAAATTTCAACATCATTTTGCCTATTCCTTTTCTTCTATGGTTTATATCTACAACTACATTTTCAATATGCCCATAAGGCCTAGAACCATGTGAAAGGTTTAGTTGTACAAGTAATGTTGCAGTACCTACTATTCCCTCTTTTGTCTCAGCTACGCACATTATATAATTAGGGTCTCTTAAAATTTCTTTAAATGTATCTAAACCATTATTATTTGAAGAAGATTCATCGTTTATTATAGATAATTGCGAAAGAACATTCATTAACGATGTATAGTCTTCAAGCATAGCTTTTCTTATGTATATACTCCCATTAAAAATATTTCTTATAAAAGCTAGTTCATCTGGTGTATTGACACCGTACCATAGTTTTAGCTTTTTAAGATGGAAGTTTATATTGATCTTTTTAAAAACTTGTATTGAATCTGTTAGGAAAAACTCATTCGCTTTATCATTTATTTTGATATCTTTGTAAATATTAAAAAAAGATTTGGGCATAATATAAATTCCTGTATTTGCTATCCCCCTTCCTTTTTTCTTCTTTTCTATTATATCTACAATAAGATCGTTTTCATCAACTTCAATGGCTCCATAATTTTTTATCTCATCAATTTCATATCCAAAGACAACAGGGTAATCAATGTTTATTACTTCCTCCATATTGAGCTTAGCAATATCATCCCCCATCAATACTAGAAAAAGATCATTTTTAACGAAATCTCTTGCACTGTATAATGCGTCTGCAGTTCCCTTGGGTTCTATCTGGTAATAATACTTAACATTATAATTCTTTAATTTCTCTTTGAATAATGCTTCATCGTTTTTGTTGATAACAATTGCAACATCCATTCCATATACAAACAAATCTCTCAGTTGGTATTCTATTATAGGAATACCGTTTATTTCTATAAGTGGTTTGGGAGTATTTCTTAAAGTTTCATCGCTGGTGTTACTTTTCATTCTTTTCCCTTTACCAGCTGCCAATATAACTGCTTCTCTAATTGTCATTTATAACCTCTCTAACGATCTTTATTCCTAAATTTTTCATATCTTCTGCCTCTTTGCAATCCTTTGCATCTGCAATAACCCTTATTATGGGTGAGGTATTCGATGCTCTAATCAATACCCACCCCCTCTTTTTAACTATTTTTATACCGTCTATAGAAATAACATTAATTTCCGGGTCTTTATTATATCTGATTTTTGTAAAAATGTTGTTGATAACATCAAATTTTTTGGAATCATCACATGGAATTTCCACCATTTCTGACGAGCAATATTTAGGAAGGCTTTCCACTATATTTGATAATGTAGATGTGCTGTTAGATATAATTTCTAGCATTTTAAAAGATCCGAATATTGCGTCATCCCTGTAACCCGTTTCTGCAAAAGATAAATGCCCACTATATTGACCCCCAAAAATAGCTTTTTCTTTTATCATTTCACTTATTAAATAGCTATGACCTACTTTTGTTACTATAGGTTCCCCACCAAGAGTACAAACGTATTCCTCTACACTAGAGGAACATGTTAAGTCAAACACAATTTTTTTTTGATAATTATTCATATATCCTTCTTTCAGATAATATTTTGAAAAAATAGGAATTGCAATATTTCCAGTATTCAAATACCTCCCTTTGTTATCAACAAAAACAACCCGGTCTCCATCACCATCAAAGGCAAGACCTATATCCGCATTGTTGAGGATAACTGTTTTTTTAAGCATACCTAAAGCGCTTTCCGTTGGTTCTAAAGATCTATTTGGATGCTCTATATTGGTATCTTTGTTTATTTCTATTCTATTTATTACGTTAAATCCCATAATATCAAATATTTTAGGTATGGCTAAAGCAGAGACACTGTTGCCATAATCAACCACAACTTTTAACATTCTATTTATTTTGATTATACTTTTTATAAAGCCAATATAATCATCTAGTATATTGCTATATACCCTCAAGATACCTTGATTATTGCTTTTGTAATTGTCATCAATAAAATTTTTTTTAATTTTTTCGAGTCCTATACCATTGGAGATTATATGACCTTGATCATTACAGAATTTAAACCCATTCCATTCTAGTGGCAAATGGGACGCCGTAACCATAATACCTCCATTTGCTTTTAAATAATGTGTTCCAAAATATAATAACGGGGTTGGAACCTTGCCTAAATCAATTACGTTACAACCCTGATCCAAAAACCCTTTTATCAAACTCTTGTATAGGGGTTCACTACTAGGTCTTAAGTCTCTACCTATGCATACACTGCTGCCACTTCCTAAATATAAAGAATATGCCCTGCCAATACGTTCTGCAATTTCAGGAGTTATATCTTTATTATAAATCCCCCGAATATCATATTCCCTAAAAATAGTTTCAGATATATCATTGAAATATCCTGAATTCATAAATTTCATCTACCTAACAGTAACGGATTTAGCCAGATTTCTTGGTTTGTCCGGGTCATTTCCTCTTTCTATAGCTGTATAGTATGCCAGCAATTGTGTAGCTATAATATGAGGGATATATTCGAAATATTTACTTGGAACTGTTCTAATTAAACTATCCTTATCGTTCAGTTTATTTTCACCTATACATATAATATTACCACCTCTAGACCTTATTTCATCCAGGCTATTTGCAATATCATCGAAGTTGTCCTTGCTATAAAGTGATACTACATAGCTTTTTTTATTAATCAATGCTAATGTTCCATGTTTAAAGGTGAAAGATTCGATTGCTTCGGCGTGCAAATAAGATACCTCTTTCATTTTCAATGCGCTTTCCAGTGAGGCAATATACCCGTAATCAACTCCTGTAAAATATATATCATTGTTTTTGCTTAGAACCTTGGCAACCCTCTTTATATGATCATACACAGAGGGGACAAATAAATTGAACATATCTATATTTAATTTCTTTAGATATTTTATACCCTCATTTTCCTGGTGCTCTATGTAAGAAGAGATAAATTTAAGCAATACCAAACTAGAAGTAAAAGATTTTGTAGCTGCAACCGCTTTTTCTACACCGACATTCATTTTTATTAATATATCAACATTAGCTGAAAGATGTGAACCTTCAACATTGATGATTCCTATTTTAGTGTTTTTCTCTATATATGGCAACATTTTTATTATATCTGCCGTTTCACCGCTCTGGGATATAATAATAAAAACATCCTTATCTGTAATAATCTTTTCAAAATCATTATAGTCATTTGGTCTTATAGCGTATGAGTCTATACCAACAGATCTCAGTAATTTGGCACCGTAAACTGCTGCATGAAAAGACGAGCCAGATCCTATAACATATGCCTTTCTGGCTTCTTTGATTATATCGGCAGCCTCTTTAACTTTACTAAAATCATACGTTTCATAATCATGTAATATCTTTTGTTGCTCTAGTATTTCTTTTAGCATATAATGTTTATAGATCCCTTTATCTACTTTCGTTGGGTCAATATCAACTGTAACCACTTCATGCTTGACTTTTTTATTCATTAAATTTGTAATTCTATAACCGTTTTCATCAAATACTACCATATCCCCATCGAATAAATATACAATCCTATTGGTATAGTTCAAAATTGATGGTACATCACTGGATATAAAATATTTGTTATCAGCTATAGCAAAAATAAGCGGTGATCCATTTTTAATCCCTATTATTTTTTTACTACCATTTATCAATACGGCAAATGACGAATATCCTTTTATTGTATCAAAAACCCCTTTAACTACATTTTCCAAATCATTATTAGTTTTCAATCCTTCCTCTATTAAATGAGCAATGATTTCGGTATCTGTATCCGAGACTAGTTTATGATTAATTAGTTTGGATTTTAGTTCTTTATAGTTCTCTATAATACCGTTATGAACAACTGCAATATTTCCTGTACAATCAGTTAATGGATGGGAATTTTTTTTGGATACATTACCATGTGTTGCCCATCTTGTATGGCATATACCACAAGAAGATACAACATTGTCTAATTTGTATTTGTTAGTGATTGTAGATATCGTTCCTTTATCTTTCTTAATTACCATTTCATTATTTTCATCCAGATAGGCACATCCAAAACTATCATATCCTCTATATTCTAAATTTTTTATTCCTTCAAGCAAAAAAGGGAATATATTACTACCCTTAGATATACCACATATTATACCACACAAACTAATCCCTATCTATACTTTAACGATTATCTTACTAATATATTTTTTTAATTTGGCTATATTTTTATTTTATACTCTACAATATTAAAAATTGACAAACTACTCATACAAACAGAGTAGATCCATTGGTTTGTTATTCAACTGATTTTTTAAAATTTTCAATTATTTTAGATCTTAGTTAGTATATATTAACCACTTATTCATTATGCATATGCTGTGAACCAATCCCAAATATGTATGGTACTGATATAACTTAGAAAAATTTAGATATTATAAATGGATATGTTAGTAGGTTTATCAATACATAACTATAAAAAATGGTTTAAATTGGGAGAGAAACTATGAATGAAAGTGTTGAATTGTCTGTATTAATGCCTGCCTACAACGAGGAATCAATCATTGTAAATTCAATTAAAACTGTATCTGAAATATTGAATAATCAAAAAATAAATTATGAAATTATTGTAATTGACGACGGAAGCAGTGACAATACCTATGAGAAAGCGAAGTCATTAAATTATCCAAATGTTATTGTAGCCGGATATAAAAAAAATGCTGGTAAAGGCAGAGCTCTCAAATATGGATTCAATTACGCATCAGGTAAATATGTGATTTTTTATGATTCTGATTTAGAAATCAGCCCTTATTTGATAAATGAATTTTTAAAAGCAATAAAAGCTAAAAACGTTGATATTGTAGTAGGGTCAAAATGGCTTGAAAACTCAAAAATAGAATACCCTTTAATGAGAAAAATATTGAGTTTATCTTACCATATAATGTTGAAAGTCCTTTTTCAGATCAATATCAGAGACACTCAAGTTGGTATCAAGATATTCAAAAAAGATTCTTTAGGAAGGATATTTCCGTACGTTGAAACAATAAAATATTCAACTGATATAGAAATTTTGGCATTAGCTTCCATGTTTAATTTCAGTGTATCAGAAATACCGGTGGAAATTAAACTGGATAATAAACATTCACACATCAAGTTGAAAAATATTGCAGCAATGTTTATCGATACACTACAAATATTTTACAGATTAAAAATATCCAATGAAATCAAAAAAAAGCTAAAAAGTTAGCTTGGATAATGTAGGTAGTATATAAATCCTTAACTAACATATGCTAACATCTTTTTTAATTTGGTGTAATTTACAATCACAATTTTTTGATATTGGATGATAAACATATTCCAAAACAAACCAAAAACAATAATATATCGTATTGTGTAAAGGCAAAAAATGGATGAACTGATATTTACAGAGGAACCAGTAGAAAGTCTGTCGCACAGCGTATCTTATCAGTATATAGCTGCCGCTGTACAATTTATAAGTGGATTCGCTTTTTACCTGTTTCTCATCAGAATGTATTCAACAGAGATTGTAGGCGTTTTCACCATGATCCAGGCAATCAATATGCTTATGCCTATAATATTTACACTTGGACTCCCTCCTGGTGTGCAGCATATGGTTTCCTATTACCATGGAAGGAAAGACAATGTAAAGGCTACTAAAATAGCAAAAGGGTACATTTACTTTTCATTGTTACTGGGAGTTATAGCTCTGGTTGTAACTTCTGGACTTTCTCCTTATCTTTCCATATATTTTTTTCACAGTTACCAGTATACATGGGTTATTATACTGCTATCCATTTCCATAGCCCTTTCTATTATCAACCTTGTGTTAACAAGCATATTAATGGGGAAAGGAAGATTCAGGAAAGCTTCTTATGTTAGCATTGCAGGGACTTCTATAAGCTATTTCTCTGCCTTATTCCTGTTTTACGAATTCAAAAGCATTGAGGATATCATTTACGGACTCATATTAGGAAGCATCATAAGCCTTATAATTGCCATTGTCTATGTATACCCTTTACTCCATATTGATATCAAACTAACCCATAAAGATTTATACGTGGGTGAAATGGCAAGATATTCCATGCCTTTATTCTTCGCGTCGATCCTAGGATACGGGGCAATGTACGTTGACAGGTTTGTAGTTGCTTTTTTCATTAACCTTTCAGATCTCGGGATATACAATTTAGCGTTGCTCATTGCTACATCAATAACCTTCATAACCACACCTTTTACTAATATTCTAATCACCAAGTTTTCCAATTTTTACGGAGAAAACAATAAAGAAAAAATAGTGGAAAGTGTCAGGATATCCTCTGTATTCATATCCCTTGTGTTTGTTCCTGTTGCAGTGGGCATTGCAGCTTTATCTCCAATGATCATGTACTTAATCGGTGGGGCGAATTACGTGAAAGGGGCGTTGCCATTAACAATAATCTCCTTAACCATTGCCCTGTTCGTTAATCTGTATGTACTTACTACTGTTATGTACGGCCTTAAAAAAACGCATATATTTCTTCTTTCCAGTGCAATGGCAGTTATTTCCAATATTGTTTTTTCCATAATATTAATACCTAGGCTGAACATCATCGGAGCATCGATGAGCTTTTCGTCAACGTATATAGTTTCCTATATCGTTCTGTATTATTTCGCACGTAAGGAGCATATGACAAACCTTGATATTTCCACAATATCCAAGATATGGCTTTCCGCTGCAGTTATGTTTGTTGTTGTGTATGACATGGAATTCTTCGCAGGAACAAGGTTGTTGCTATTGATTCCCTACATTGCAATAGGTGCATTGGTATTCCTGTTTTTTGTGAAATTCACATATGCAATCAAAAAAGAGGACCTTGACTTTTTCGTGAGCATTATACCCGAAAAATTTCAGTTCGCTAAAAAAATCATGCTTAAAATATTTTGACGCATTGATTTGCAATAGAAACAAAAATATAATAATAGTAAATTATCCAATAATATGAAAGATAAAAAAGCGTTGATAACAGGTATATCTGGCCAGGACGGGTATTTTCTATCCCAGTTGCTCATAGATAAAGGCTATGAAGTCCATGGAATTGTGCGCAGGAATAGCCAGATGAGCAACGGTACACTTGATTACCTATCTGACAAATATAAAGGGCATATTACTGTGCATTACGGTGA